>JAGQPO010000827.1 GCA_020426665.1 Planctomycetales bacterium | reverse complement strand
GGGCGTTTCGGCCATCGTGCGATCCCCCGAAGATCTCTCAACGATCGCGCGCCTGATCCGACGTCGATTCCACCAAAAAAGGGTCAGGAGCCTTTTTGGGTAACTGGGTAGTTTAAACACACCTATGAATCTGAGAGGGTCCGCCCCTCGGTTGTCATCAGTATTGGGCAAAAAAGCGATAAGTTTGGCTCAAGAAGACGATTGATCTTGCCGCAGGTCGGCGCGAGTCCTATTTCTAGGGAACCATGGGCGGTGCGGAGGCTGTCCCAGTACCCAAATCAGGATGATTCAAGCGGTGTTTGACCGGACGACAGGGCGCCTTTTCAGTGGCTTCGGGATCGCGATGGCGATTCTGTTGTCTGCTGGATGCAACCAAAACCCGTATTTGGCGGGCCCGGCTGTCTATCCGCCGCAATCCAGTTCGATCGGCACACCCATCGGGCAACAAGCGGTTAATCCGAATGATTCGCGAATGGCCGAACTCAGCCGACGTGTGCAGTTGCTGGACGACAATAATCGCCAATTGCACACCCAACTGGCGCAAAGTGAACAGCAGGCGCAAGTCTATCGAGAAGAATTGAACCTGGTTCGCAAGCAACTGGCCGACACCAATTCACAGCTCGAAGCGGCTTCGATCGCCGCCCGCGAGGCACAGAATACGGTGCGTGGATTCCAGGCTTCAACTCAATTGCGGGGCGGAGCATCGATTCAGCCCAACACAAATCTAAGCGGTCTCGCATCACGTTTGAATCTTGGCGGATTGCCAGTCAGCCAAGACGGCGATCGAATTCGAATTGCAATTCCGAGCGATCAGTTGTTTGCACCTGGTTCCGCACAATTGATTCAACAATCCACTCAGGTGCTCGACCCCGTCGCGGCGCAACTGCGCAGTCTGTTTCCACGCCAACGGATCGGCATCGAGGGATACACCGACAACGCTCAAACCACCATGGGCGGCGCTGCCGCAAGCCATCAACTCGCTTCGGCTCAGGCATCAGCCGTTCTGGATCTGTTGACGCGACGTGCCGGGATGCCGTTGGGGCAATTCTTTATCGTTGCCCAAGGCGCCAATCGCCCGCTGCAACCCAACGCATCAGCCGCCGGTCGCGCCGCCAATCGACGCATCGAGTTGGTGATCTATCCGGAAACATTTTAAGTTCCAAGTTCCAAGTTCCAAGTTTCCTGACGCTGACGGATTCCAATTGTGCCGTCCCCCCACAGATTTGCCCAACGGGCATTCATACTCGGACGCACACTAGACGATGGATGTCTTTCACCCCTAGCGAACAAGACATTGACAACGCGATTCAATGCACCGTTCATGCCGGCTGCCAAACGTCAATCCGAAAGCCATGCATGGAAAACGTTAATGTATCTCAAATCTTAGAACCTGGAACCTGGAACCTGGAACCTGGAACTTCACTCCGGCGGCAGATCCGCCGAGATGTCAAATCGTCGCCAGCACCACGCGGTGACCATCAGCGCACTGGTCGCCAATATCCATGTTCCCGCTACCGCGCCAAACACATAGACGGGCACCGATATGGGGTCGCTGAAGATTGATCGACAGACCGTTACCCAAACAAGTAACGCGCCGACCGCGGCCGCGATCAAGGTTGCTTTGCCCAGAAACATCACGTTGGCACGGACCACCATCCCCAAACCCTGAGCATTTTCATGGTGCGGGTAAGCCAAAAATAGTGCGTTTTCGGTGGCGAACGTAAACACGGCAAGTGCGGACAGCATCCCGCCCCAGCCAACGATCTGTGACCAACCGGGCCCGATGACCATCGCCGCAATCCCCAACGTCGTCCATTGAAACCCGATTGTAATCAGTACCGGGAGTGTCAACTGGCCAAGCACGGCATGAATCGGTCGCAGCGGCAAAGCCCGCAGCAACAACATCCGTTTCAGATCGCGGCGAAAATCCAATCTTAGCGCAGGCGGCGCCAACAGCATCGTACAGAGCGAAATCCCGGCAACAATGAACGCCCATTGGTTGCCCACGCGACCCGTTAACAGCGGCGAAAGACAAAGCACCGTCGGTACAAAGAAGCTGAACAGAATCGTCCCAGAGTATCGGCGTATTGAGAGTGCTTGCCGCCAGACCAGGGCCACCGAATCTCGCAGTCGCACAGGCATCAGTGATTCGATTCGATCGGCCAGCGTATCATCTTGCGAGTGGCCTTCATCATAGCGTTCAGCATTCGAACCGCGGAAATAGTCACCCGATTGCAGACGCATCCGTTCGCGAGCCAGGATTGCCGTTGCCGCCCAGGCGTCAATTCGCACCAACGCCAGAATCGCACAAGGCAACAATGCGACCGACGCCAGAAACTGAACGGCCGTGTGCGTGGTGATCTCTGCTGTTGTTGCTAACAATGCGGCCGGCCGCCAGGGCAGCGCCAGCCACTGGATGCCATCACAGGAAGCAACTCTTCCGATCGCCCGAAAACTGTTCAGAACATAGATACCCGGCTGCGAATTTGGCGGCGTGATCGATGCCAGTTGTGCGAAAAACTGGATGACCACGGCGGCGGCGATTGCCGACATCGCGACGCGGGCACCGACCAGATAACGGTGGGACAGTCCACTGATCAACCGTTGCCAAATCATTCGAACCGTTTCCAACAACACCAAGGCGACAAAAACCCCAGTGGCCAACAACCCCGCGTGGCGAACATCCGGCGCCAGCGCGATGACCAGAAAAAACGTTTTCAGCAATGCGGAAAACAGTACTGTGTTGACTTTGTAGGTAGCGACTGTCGATCGTTTCAGTGGTGCTCCGCAGAGCCATAAACTCTCCGCAGCCGTGTATTCCATGTCGACCTGTTTGTCCGTCCACACGCATCGGACGGCATGATAAATCAAGTACAACACCATGCCGCCGGAAAGCCACAGGCGAAGTGATTCGACGTCTGCGGTACTTCGCGACGCCAGGATAAAGAACCCATTTAGGATGTAGGCGCAAATAAAAATCAGTGCGATCGCCGAAGCAACAATGCGCCGCGGTGATCGCATTCGGTTGGCTGCACGCCGCAATCGAAAGACCGCACGTTGCAATGTGAGCCAAGTGAGATGTTGGTGTGGGGACGACATTGAACGACAAGATGAGAAGGAAAAGAAAGTCGTTGATCACTCGATAATCAACGACGATCGGAAAAAAGTTTTCCTCGCATTGCTATCGCTTCGTCACAGTTTAGTTTTAGGGTTGGGACCGTAGCGGAAGTCGTCAAGACTTTCGAGGATTCCTGAGAGCCGCCGAAACTCACGCACGAGTTCCGCTGCCCCAAAACTAAAATCTGAACCAAGCACTAGACAGCAGCTAACGTATTGGTGGCTTCGAAGTAGGCCTCTTCCAGGGACTTTGAATTCGGGAATTGCGTCCGGAGATGGTTGACATCGCCGAAGTATTTCAATTTGCCGTGTTGCATCACGATCAGGTGCGAACAAACGTCCTGAATCATCGCCAATAGGTGGCTGGAGATGATCACCGTTGCCCCGGCGGCGGCGCGGTTCTTGATCGATTCCAGCAGACGGCGGATACCGGGAGGGTCGAGGCCCGTCATCGGTTCGTCTAGCAACAGGACGGCCGGGTCGTACAGGTAAGCACAACAAATCGCAAGCTTTTGACGCATGCCACGAGACAGCGTTGTCGCTCCGGCGTTAATCTTGTCGCGGAGTTGAAAATAGTCCAGCAATTCGGTTGACTTTCTGCGGTGATCGTCGACTCCATAAATACGGCCGATGAATTCCAGGTGCTGGCCGACGGTTAAATCATCAAACAGCGGCGGGTCATCCGGTACATAGGCCAGACGCCGTTTCAATTCCATCAAACTGTTCGATCCGCCATCGGAAAGGTCGCATCCGGCTACCTGTAACGTACCGTCGGTCGCAGGGATCAGTCCGGCCAGACAGCGCATCGTCGTCGTCTTTCCGGCACCGTTGGGCCCTACCAAACCGCCGATGTTGCCGGGGTCAAGCGAAAATGAAACCCCGTCTACGGCAAGGTGATCTTCGTATAGTTTGCGGAGCCCGTCGCAGCTGAGCATTGGGAAGATTGGGATTGATGGTTGTGAAACGAGTCGAGTCAGCAGAAGGCTAGGTCACGTTTTCGACGCGTGCCATAACAACCGAAGGTTGGGATGGTGAGGATTGTTCCGATCCCAACGGGCGAGGTATCGGAACCCTCGATGTTTGTCGGGTGACTACATCGTCACCAACATTCCCACGATCCCCGCAACTGTGACGTAGTACAGAAACACCATTGAAGTGATTCGAATGATGTCGCCTTCGCGGCCAACCAAACCCACGACCGCACAGGCCGCGACAACATTGTGGACGCAAATTGTGTTGCCCGCTGCTCCGCCAACGGCTTGCAGAGCGACGATCCAAAACGGATCTGCGCCGATGTTTTGACCCACCTGGAACTGGAACAGCGAAAACATCATGTTGCTGATCGTATTGCTGCCGGCGACAAAAGCACCCATCCCGCCGACAAACGGAGACAGCAATGGCCACGCTCCGCCCACCAAAGAGGACACTCCGCCGGCAAGCACCTCGGGCATCGCGCTCCAACCTGCTTCACCGCCGCTGCTGTTAATGAACACCTGGACCATCGGGACCGCAAACATCAGTGCCAAGGACGCCGAGACGACCATTTGCATCGACCGGGTCGTCGCGGCAACAACTGCCTCTTTGGACATTCGATGCAGCGGAATGGTCAGCATGCACACCACGATAAACAAAGCCCCCGGCAGATAAAGTGGCGCAACCGGTTGGATGCTGACCGCTGAACCAAAAAGATTCTTTGTCGTTTCAGCACTGGTCGGCACGGTAACCTGTTTTAACAAACCGCCGATCGTCATCTCAGACGCCCCGAAAGTCGGATACGGCAAGCGGGTCAGCACCAAAAGCGATGCGATCATCAAATAGGGTAACCATGATCGGAAGATCGAAAGTTGGTGTCCGGCGTCCTTCAAGCGTATCTCGACGTTGCCGTTCCAATCGGCGGGCCAGTCCGCCGATTCTGTGAAATCCCATGCCGGTTCTTTGGGCAGCAGCCATCCCCACCGAGCCATCGGTACCGTCAATGCCAATCCGACCAGCGCGCCGATCAACGATGGAAATTCCGGACCAAGCGTGTTGGCGATCACGGTAGAAGGGATCGTCATCGCCAACGATGCAAACAAAGCAAATTTCCAAATCCGCAATCCCTCGCGCCAAGAACGATTCGCACCAAAATATCGAGTCATCACCGCGACGACGAACAGTGGGATCAATGCACCACAGATCATGTGAACCAGCGCCACGCGACCACCAACCAGTGGCAATATCGTCTGCCAAACGTCAGCCGTTGTGCCGAGTTCGGACTGCGCATATTTAACAACGCGGTCACTGCCGGACAGACCGTTTTTCACCCCGACTAAAATCGGCGTACCAACCGCACCAAACGAAACCGGCGTGCATTGAATCAGCATCCCACTGACGACGGCCGATTTCGCCGGAAACCCCAGCCCGACCAATAGCGGCACACATACGGCGGCCGGAGTACCAAACCCTGCGCTGCCTTCGATGAACGAACCGAACAACCATGCAATCAGAATGACTTGAACACGGCGGTCCGGAGTGATGTCAGTGAATCCGCGTCGAATCACCGCCAGTCCACCACTTTCACTGAGCGTGTTCAGCAGCAGGATTGCTCCGAAGATGATGAACAGCAGCTGGGCGGTAACCACCAATCCATTGATCGATGCGGCGGCGATAGTTGCCACGTCGAGCCGCCAAACAAAAAACGCCAACACGACAACACTGATGTACGCAATCGGCATCGCCCGGGACGCGGGCAGACGCATTGCGACCAACAGAATCGCAACCACCAAAATCGGTGCAAAGGCCAACAGCGGAGCAATAGCGTCCATCAAAACTTCCCATGCCACACGAGCGAATCCCAAAATCTGACCGGCCGCCTAACATAGCCGATCGTTTCAGGTGTCGCTTGGCATCCGGACCAAAAGCGAGCCAATTCCGTGAGCCGAAATCGTTCACGCCGCCGCTGTCAACTCGTGACGTGAATTTGATCGGCTAGAAACCGCCACCGCCGAGGGCTTGGTACGCGTTGACGATCGCAGAGAGCTGCTGCTGTTTGACGTCGATCAGCAAGAGCTTGGCTTCCATCATTTCTCGCTGGGCCAACAACACTTCCACGTATTCCGCGCGGCCTCCGTCGAACAGCTTCGTGGCACTGTCGACTGAAGCTTCAAGCGATTTGAGTTGCTGTTTCTTGATTTCAATGCTGCGCCGATAGTTTTCGACTTTGGAGATATGATTGACGACTTCGACGTGTGCCTGGAGGACTGTTTTTTGATATTCGTAGATACTTTGTAATTGTACCGCGTTGGCGGTCCAGTAGTCGGCCTTGATCGCCCGCTTGTTGATCAACGGGCCAACCAATTCACCGGCCAGTCCGTAAACAAGCGATTCCGGAGTCCGGAACAAATAACCGGTACTGAATGCGTTCCATCCAAGACCACCGGTGAGGGTAAGGGAGGGATAGAATCGTGCGCGAGCGACTTTAACGTCTAGACCTGCAGCCGCGACTTCACGCTCGGCTTGACGGATGTCCGCCCGGTTTTGAAGCAACTGTGACGGGACTCCCGCGCTGAGCGTATTCAAATTCAAATCGATGTACTCCACCGAGATGCGCTCGACCGGTTGAGGATAGCGACCGACCAGAAAGTTGATTCGGTTTTCCACTTCAACGATCTCTTGTGCGATGATCGATTTCTCGCTTTGGTTCTTGCGAACTTCGGCCTGGAATCGTTGAACCGCCAATGCCGTGGCGCGACCAAACTTCTGTTTGGTTTCGGCCATGACAAGACTCTGCTTCTGAATTTCGATGGTCGTGTCCAACGTCAGCATCCGATTGTCTAGCGCCAGCAGTTCGTAATAGCTCTCCGCAATTTCGGCGACCAAACGTGTTACGACGTAGGTTCGACCTTCTTGAGTGCCCAGATATCGCATCGCCGCGGCACCTTGGGCATTTCTCAATTTCTTCCAAATGTCCAATTCC
>JAGQPO010000826.1 GCA_020426665.1 Planctomycetales bacterium | reverse complement strand
GCGCATCAACCTTTTCAGATGACTAATAGCCCGGCACTAGTTGGCGAACCAATTCTCCGCCATATCCACGCCGTGTGATCATGCCGCCCGCTCCGATTCGTTATGATCATCCGATGTCGTCCCGTCATCGGCGTCTTCCAATCGGCGTAACAATTCGCCGAGTTGTTTTTTCAATGTTTTCAATTCGCGGCGCATCTCGGGCAACTTTCGTTCAATCGCAAAGATTTGCATTTGCTCACGCTGCGGCATTGCGGGCGAACCCAGGTAGACTTGATTGCCCTGGCAATCGTCCATCACTCCCGCTTTCGCGCCCACGATGGTGTGGTCACCCAAAGTGATGTGATCCTTTAATCCTACCTGCCCCGCCAAGATGACGTAGTCTCCCGTCCGGCAAGAGCCTGCGATGCCGACTTGGCTGCAGATCAGATTGTGTTTTCCAATCTGGCAGTTGTGTGCAATCATGACTTGATTGTCGATCTTGGTGCCTTCTCCGATTCGTGTCGCACCATAACTGCCGCGGTCAATGGTGACATTTGCACCGACTTCGACGTCCGATTCGATATGGACATAGCCCAATTGAGCCGACGCGACATGGCGCCCGTTTTCTTGACGGTATCCAAAACCATGCGCACCGATCGTCGTTCCCGCATGCAACACCACGCGATCACCTAACGATGAGTATTCGTATAGCGTTACTCCGGGATACAGAATGCAGTCGGCTCCGATGGTGCATCCCGGCATGATCACAACGCCCGGCATCACCAAGCTGCGATGGCCGATTGTTACGCCTGCGCACACGGTTGCCGTCGGATGAACCTTGGCCGAGCTTGCGATCGCCGCCGATGAGTCGACGCCAACACCGGGGAGGGAGGCCGCGATCGGAGGCCGAAAGTACTTGACGACTTTCGCAAAGGCCTGATGAGGATCCGCGACAATGATCTGCGGCTGGGAAGCCGAATCGATTAACTGTGGAGTGATGATTGCCACAGCCTTGATGGAAGCAATGTCGGCTGACTGGTTCACCTGGACCAACATTGTCAACTCGTCGTCCGCCGCCTGTCCGGGAGGGTTTGCACCTCGACAGATCAGGCTCCCGTCGCCTTGCAGCGTCCCGCCAACCATCTCAGCGATTTTATCGAGTCGGATTTCCACGGCGAACTCCTTTTCGCTTGGCGGCATGATGCTTCAGACGTTCCGAATGCTTCCACACCCTGGTATATCCGCGCCGTCTGATGACTGCAATAGAAAGTCGAAAACGCGATGGGCGGGGGGATCCAATGCCTCGCACGCTGCCTCGCGAACCGTTTCGTTTTGAGAGTGAAAGCGCAGTCAATTTGAGGGCGATCGGATCAGGCCGGGTGTACAATCACATCGCCTCAAGTGCCGTCGTCGCAAATGTTTAGACCAATGCGACGAATTCGTTGGCACACGGCATGCACACTTCACCGAAGCAGACGCGTTCTCAACCGGGCGTTTCTTGGTCCGACACATTGTATTGGAGAAATCGAAGTGGTTCGACAAATCAGCCAACTGGCCTATGTTCTGGTCTTCGCGATCGGGGTTCTCTCTGCTCCCACGGCGCTCAGGGCTGGTCATCACAGCGCAATCTACAGTGCAGCCGACGGATACCGCGAAGCGGTTCGTGCATTCGAGCGTCAGGTGCTGCGAACTCCCCAGATGCCAAGTTCGGTGGAACGGCTTGTCGATGACTTAGAGGACAGCACCAGCCGATTGAAGTCCGCTGCCAATGATCCGGCCAGGTTCGACCGTCTGATGGACCGATTTGTCGCAACCGACCAGTTGCACGCTCGCGTTCAGTTAACGTTCTTCGGTGATCCCCGGTTCCCTCCAGGCCCGGAATTGGAGAGCTGTTGGTTTACGGTGGACCAGGCGTACGGAGATTTGTGTTACGAGATTCGTTATCTGCAACAAATTCGCAGTGCACGGCGCGGGCAATCGGTTCCAATCGTCGATCACGGATATGTCGGCCAATCCTATGGTGTTGTTGCACCTCCCGTGGCACCGCAGATCAATGTGCAAAACAGCGTGATCTACGGTAACTCGCCTTATCGCAGCACGTACTCGCCCACGTTTCGTCTAGAAACGTTTGGTCCGCGTCCAGCACTAAATGGGTATACCCCCGCGCCGGCGCTGAACCCACAGACGTTTCATCCTGCTCGATCGTCGGCTGGACCGTCTGTTTATGCCGCTCCCTCGGGGGTTCCGCACGGCGCCAATTTGCAACGCCGCGACGCAACAGACGCTCCGACGCGACAAGCGATTACAACTCGTAACGGTTTACGTGCGGCGGTCACCGGTGCGTTGCTCCAGCGACATCCATAGGGGGGCGATACTCCCTGTAACCAGTGGTTTTGCCGAGAAAGTTAGCCATCCGAAGGTCCCATTGTTCCGATCAAAGGGACGAATGTTCAGGATTTCTTCATGATTTTCTCATATCACGTCGGGAGGCTATCGACTTCAGCTAGTTGAATTACTAACTTTCGCCTGGGTGCTGAGCATTGCTCGCATCAAGCGTCTGGGATGTTTTGCCCCAACGTCCCAGACGCGTTTTTTATTTTCTGGACCAGGCTTTCTGTTTGGTTAAGAGCCCAATCACTTGAAGTGGCTCATCTACCCCCTGACCCCCCGCTTGGCCGACCGGCGTTGTTTTTCATTGGTTTTTTTTGCGGCTTGAAAAGAAACCCGAATTTTCAACAAATTAAACGGCGGACCCGGTGCTGTTTTTTTGATCCTCTATAGGCCTGTCCAGTGATCAAACGCGACCATCACCAGAAATCGGTTTTGGGGGGCAAACTGCGTCTGATGGGGCCACTGCGACTGGGCTTTGATTCGATCGCGCGGGTGCGGCCGGTGGCGGGGCATTCTTACTTGAGAGTAGGAGGTTCACAGCCGCGCTCGCGCGTTTCTATCGGGAATTATCAGTTGAGTTCGGGGTGCTGGTGGTTATGGTTTTATTCTGCGATCCGCGATCAACTTCCCGTTTTAGAATCAATCGTGAGTCACTCTTCGTCCAAATCTCTGGAGTTCACCCCGACTGACAAGTCGCTTGTTGTGTTGGTGCGAGACGGCGACGAAGATGCCGCAGGCGTCCTCTACGAGCGGTACGCCAAACGCGTGTTTGGGCTGGTCCGGTCGAAACTTGGGACGCAGCTGGGCGCGATGACGGAACCGGAAGACATCGTCCAGTCCGTGTTCAAGAGCATGTTTCGAGGCATGCAATCGGGCAATTACGATGCACCGCCGGGAACAACGCTTTGGAATTTGCTTGCGGTTATTGCGGTTCGAAAGCTCAGCAACAAAGCAAGCCATCACATGGCCAAACGCCGAGACGCCAGCCGCAATGTTCCTCTGGAAACAGAATTCGATGGGGTCGAGGCGGCACTTGAGCAGGCGTCGGCCGAGTTTCTTGCAGTTTGCATTCAAGAGTCATTGGAATTGCTGCGTCCAAAACATCGCCAAATCCTATCATTGCGAATCCAGGGTCACACGATCGACGAGATCAGCAAGATGGTCGGCTCCGCGCGCCGCACCGTCGAGCGAAGTCTGCAGAACAGCCGCGAAACGCTCGCCGAATCATTGCTGGATGAACGTTAGGACTGTTCGAATATTCACAGTCCATTGCTGA
>JAGQPO010000825.1 GCA_020426665.1 Planctomycetales bacterium | reverse complement strand
TAGCCGGGCTCGCGGCCAACGGTTGAAATGGAACCATCGCTCCGTGGAGTTTAAGCAATACGATGAGTGCAGGAGCTCAGCAACGATCGCCAGCAGCGTCGGAATCCAGTTTTGATCCGGCGTCGTTCTCCCGATCGCGTCGCTACCATGCGACCGGTAACGCCGGATTGATTCTTGGCGACATCCAGAAGTTGCGTGAATTTGACAGTTTTCAAGAACGCCGCAATATGATCTGGATCTTAGTCGTCGTTTTCGGGTTCGTTCTTTTCTTCGTCGGCATCGCTTTTCTGTTCATGGACCGGACGACGCCTGCTTGGGTGACCGGAGGAGTCGGGTTGGCAACGATCTTCACTTCCTTCACCATTCTTGCGATGCGGTCCGGTTTGGACCTGGACAATCGTCGCTACGAATTGGTCGCTGGGATACTTGGGTTGCTGCAACGGGACATGGCGTCCGATGCGCCGATTCAATTGACCATCGATTTTCGCGAGCACAATCACAAAGACAAATTCGTCCGCAGCGGAAAAGTCGGACGGTGGGACGCCAAGTTTTACGTTGACCGCTGGTTGGAAATGAAAGGTCGATTGCTGGACGGTTCGAAATACTCCGTTTCGATGATCCAAAAACACCAAGATCGAAGTCGAACCAAACGCAGCGTTAGCGGCAAAATGAAGTACAAAACAAAAACAAAGGGATCGTGCGAGGCAGTCGTCAGCATCAAGTTCAAAGAAAAATGTTATCCCCAAAAGCCGCCGAATGACCTTGAGTTGTACAAGTCTGCGAATTTACCGGAGTGGGTAGAATTAAAGTCCTTCAAAACGGAAGGCGACATACTGACGATCCGAGCGACGACGACAGAAGAATGGAATTCACGTACCGCTACCCAAGGCAACGTGGCTCGCGATGGCGTGCATTGGCTCGCAATGATGTTCATGAACGTTTACAAACAACTTAATCGGTCCAAGTGATGATGGCAAAAACAGTTGGGTGTTCTTGGCAGACTGTCGGATGCGATCGCAAGATCGGACTCCCGTTTGCAGCCTTCGCGTTGGCCGGCGCGCTGGTAACCGGGGGTTGTGGAGAACGTGCCGAAGTAACGGTCCAGCCTTCGACGTCTCAAGGCGTGAGTCGCTCAGATGATTCCTCCCATGCCGACACGACCACGACACAAGTCCAGGCGGCCGATGCGGTTCAGGGATTGAAGGAAAAGATTAAATTCAAAACGGATGACGGCAAAACCGCATTTTCCATCAAACCGCAGGACGACGGCGCCAAACTTGTCGACGCCGACGAGCAGGAGATTGCCCGTTTCAATGTTGATGGCAACAAATTGAAGATCAAAGATCCAAACGATGTGGTCTTGGGATACATCGTCGCATCTGATGGGCGATATAAAGTTAAGAACGCCCAACAGGACGTTGAACTGTGGGAATTGCAACGTCAAGACGATGGCGATTGGAAGTTAAAAGACGGTCAAGAGACATTGATTTACAAGATCAAAGCCCGAGATTACGGGTTTGAGATCGAAGACGCCAAGGACGTCAGTCGATTTAAAGCAAAGTTGAAAGATGGAAAAACGTCCCTTCGCGACGCGTCGGAGAAGACGGTCTATTCCACGCACGATACGTTGCCCACGATCGCGGTCGCCTGCCTCGGATGTGAAGCCGTCGACAAGCTTGAAATTCGATCAGCACTCTTGGCGTTTCTTACCATCCGCGGTGGCAAATAGAGACTTCGAAGATGGCAAACGATTGGGATAAAAGACACTGCAACGAAACATCGGGCTTCCTGTTCAGTCACAAATGCGATCAGTTACCAGTCGCGCATTGTGACCTGTGCCAAAAACCGGTTTGCGCCGAACACGTTCACATGTTTGGCAGCAGTGACCGAATCTGTACGTCGTGCGCAAAGAAGCGTGACCGTGGTTTGCGCGGTGGGACCAGCAAATCATCGTCGTCAAGGGATCGCACCGATGATGATTATTATGACCAGCCTTATTTCTACGGCGGTCATTACTTTGGAACGTCGTACTACGACAGCTACAATCGTGGCGGGCGAAATGATCCGAACGATTTCACCGAAGCCGACGCGTCAAGTCTGTCCGATGAAATGGATGACGACTTCGAAAACGACATGAGTGAAAGTTGAACGGTCACAACGACACCCAAGTCAATGGGATTGGCAACGGACCTGTCGGGCAACAGCGTGGTGAACCGCTTGACAAACAGTGCGGCGAACAAGTCGACCAGGGTTTGCATTGGGTGTTCTACGCACTGGGTGGCGGCATGGGCCATTTGACGCGGACCATCGCGCTAGCCAGGGCGGTCCTGAAGGACCATGCCGCGAAGCAGAAACCGATCAATTTGACGATTTTGACAAACAGTCGATTTGCCAACATTTTATCCGTCGGCGAAGAACTAGGTCACGATCATCGTGTGATCACAATCCATCCCGATCTGACCCGCGAAGAAGTTGCTTGTCACATCACCAACCTGTTGGTTCACTTGGAACCGGATGTGTTGGTGGTTGATACATTTCCTCGCGGGATCGGCGGAGAATTGGCCGAGTTGTTGCCGCGATTGCGATGCCACAAAGTACTGGTGCATCGCGATTTGAATCCGCGTTACGTTGAACGGTTCAAGGTCGCGGAATTTCTGAATCATTACGATCAAATCATGGTGCCCGGCGAAGAATGCCGCTTTGATTCGCAGCCCCAGATCACTCGGACCGATCCATGGCTTATCCGAGACGCCGACGAATTGTTGGCCCCAGATGCCGCGCGACGGATGCTTGAAATTGAAAACGGCGACCTGCCGGTGGTTGCCGTGCTCGGTTGCGGCAGGATCGACGAAGTTGCACAGATGCGAGATCTGGCGATCCGCATCGGTCGTCGACTGCACGGAAGTGCGATCGTTCGGTTTGTGACCAAAGACAGCGACTGGTACGAGATCGAGGACGAATCGAACGTGACGGCTCTCGGTCTTTGGCCCTTTTTCGAGGCAATTCGAGGGGTTTCGATTGTCGTCGGAGCGGGCGGATACAATACAGTTCACGAGACCCGCGCCGCCGGCAAACCGCTGATCGCAATGCCTTGGCCAAGGTTGTACGACCGCCAAGCCCGCCGTTTAACGGACGCGGAAACCGTTGCAAGTCTCCGGGACGCAGAGCGACGCGTCGAAACATTGATCGATTCCGGCGATTTCCATAACGACCCACCCCGTTTTCAAAATGGCGTCCATGCGGCGACCGCTTCCATCCAGCTATGACAACACACCGTTTGTTACTAGTCGTCGTATTCGCAATCACATCGTACGTGCCGATTCAAGGTCAACCACCTTCGACCGGCCAACAAACGAACGATGATGCGCAGGGTCCCGAGATAAAATTTGGCGTGCATCCCGGCGTTCGTTTCCTGACACCGACTTCGGCTGAGATTCGATGGGAAACAACGCTCGCCGGGGATGCCGCCGTGGCGTATGGACCGACGCGTAAACTCGGCACGATCATCCATTCGGATCAGTCGGGAACCAGCCATCGCGTTGTTATCAATGATATGGTTCCCGGCCAGGACTATTGGTACCGATTTGGATCAACACGCAACGGCAAGCGGTCATTCAGCCCGATCTATCAATTGGAAGGCGGGATGAATTACACTCCGCCTGTGCTGGAACTGGATGCGAATCCGGTGGGCGCCGACATGGCGATCGCACATCTGCGACAACTCGGCGGATATGCGGTCGTCATAGGCGACGTTGATCCCGAGTGGGGCCAGGCGATCGCTGCCAAAACATCGATGACGGTTGTCATGGCGGTTGATGATGCCGAGGCGATTCAGTCGATCAGGCAAAAATGGTATGCGGACGAAAACTATGGCATACGGGTGACCGCACAATTCAGATCGGATCTCCCTAAAGCATTTGCCAACCTGGTTGTTGCTCCCTCCGACCAAATCGAACAGGCCGCGGAATTCCTGTCGCCGCTCGGCCAGCTGATTCAGCTGGGGAACCCAGAAAAGGTTGACGGCTATCAATGGAACACCGTTGCGAAGGGTGTTTCATTTGGGCAACGCGCCACCGAGCCCGACTTGGCCGAGTGGGGACACCAATACGGTTCGGTCGGCAATGCTTCTTACTCCGGCGAAATGCTCGGTGGCGTCGACGATACGGCCGATCTGCGAGTGAAATGGATCGGTCGACCGGGCGCTGATTTTGGAATCGACCGTAATCCACGCATGCCCGCTCCACTGGCCGTCGGCGGCAGACTGTTTCACCAGGGGATGAATCGCATGATCGCATTGGACGCCTTTAACGGTGCGGTCCTTTGGTCGCTGGAGATTCCGGACCTCAGACGCGTCAATATTCCGCGTGATTCGGCGAATTGGTGCGCGGACCAGTCACATGTCTATGCCGCCGTAAAAGATCGGTTGTGGGTGATCGACGCGGCCAGTGGCGAAATGCAGCGTACCCTACTGTTGCCGGAAGCCTATCAGACCAACAGCGAATGGGGCTACGTCGCGGTCACAAAGCATCGTGTCGTCGGAACGGCGATGAAACAGGGAAGCAGCTATTCGGGTTTCTGGGACAAAGCCGCCTGGTACGACGACAAAGACGATGCCGCGACGTCCAAGGTCACCGGAAACGTGATTGTCGGCTACGACAAAGAGTACGGCAGCATCCAATGGCAACGCGCCGCCGATGCGATCGTTCATTCGACGATCACGATCGCCGGCGACCACATCTATTTCGTCGAAGTCGATGACCCTTCGTTACAGGATGCTCCGTCGGGCAAGTTGATGAATTCCCAGATTTGGCACGCGGCATCAATCGTTTGCATCAGCCTTGAAACCGGTCAACAGATCTGGAAATCAAAAACGCCGCCGCAAGACCACGAAGGCATCATCAGTTTCGGGTTTGCCGATCAAGATCAATTTGTGTTGCAAACCTCGGGGAAAGAACAATTTCACTTCGTATCGCTGGACGCCCAAACCGGAACAGAGCGTTGGCAGCGATCAATGGACTGGCCCGAAACGCACCACGGAGCCCATGTTCAACATGCTGTGTTGATGAACGGAAAGATCTTTGTTCAGCCCCACATTTTAGACGCCGCCGACGGCAGTGTCCTGAAGACCGGTACGCTCGGCAAGCGACGCGGATGCGCGACCCCGATCGGCGCCGGGAACTCGATCATCTATCGCGGCGGAACGGGTCCGCTGACGTTATGGTCACTAGACGACGAGAGTCCCAGCGAGTTTACGCGACTGCGCCCCAGTTGTTGGCTCAGCACCATCCCTGCGCAAGGCATGTTGTTTTCGCCCGAAGGCGGCGGCGGCTGCTCATGTGGCGGATGGATGGAAACATCAATCGGATTCGAACCGGTTGTTCAAATGGGAGCGGGAAAATGAAATATGCCTTCATTGTCATCGCGACGTTGATTTGGTCGTCTCACAATGCCTGGCCACAATCCTGGCCAACCTATCGACACGACGTGCGTCGCAGTGGAACCACACAGGAGAAACTTGCGTTTCCGCTGAAACAATCCTGGGTCCGGACATCCAAGCAGCCACCGCAAACCGCCTGGACGGGCCCGGCAAAATGGGACGCGTATTCCGGTAACACGGGATTGCAATCGATGCGGAATTTTGACCCCTGTTTTTTTGTCACCGTCGATCAGGGACAACTCTTTTACGGGTCGTCGGTAGATGATGCGGTCCACGCGTTGGACGTCGGAACCGGAACCCAGCGATGGGTCTACTTTACCGGTTCGGCCGTTCGTTTTCCCCCGACACTGTCCAGCGGTCGAGCGTACTTTGGTTCCGATGACGGCTATGTTTACTGCTGTGACCAATCGTCGGGCGATCTGGTTTGGAAACGGATGGCCGCCGTCGATAACCGGCACGTGACCAGCAATCGAAAAATCATCTCGATGTGGCCGGTCCGAACCGGTGTACTGGTTCAAAACGGAACAGCCTGCTTTGGTGCATCGCTGGTTCCATGGGAGAAATCGTTGCTGTGGAAAGTCGACGCCGACACCGGAGCGGTTGATCGGGACGATTGTTATCGATCGGAAGTCAACGACGTGACGTTGCAGGGTGCAATGTTGGCGTCTTCCGATCGGATCTATGTTCCCCAAGGTCGCGCCGCGCCACTTGCGTTTGACCTGGCCAGCGGTCGATCACTCGGTGCAATCGGCGAAGCCGGAGGCGTGTTTTGTGTTTTGACCGAAGACGAGATGTTGCTTGCCGGACCCGAGGACCAAAAATCGACCAGCCAACAAATGCGGATTGCCGATGGCCGCAGCAATCAACACTTGGCGACGTTCAGTGGAACGAATCGGATTCTGGTAGAAGGAGAAAAAGCGTGGATTCCCACGGCGGGTAAGCTGAAGATGCTCGATCGTAAAGCCTATGTCGATGCACAAGTTGCCGCAGCGGCGGCAGGCAAAATCATCAACGACAAGGATCGCGACGACGAAGCGGCCAAATCAGCTGCCAAGGCGGATCTTCAAGCGGCGGTTAAACAACAATCCGACGCTTGGCGATGGGAAGTGGAATGTCCTAATCCCACCGGCTTCATCAAAGCCGCTGACGCAATCATCGTTGGGTTGGAAAACCAAGTCCGCGCCTACTCCGCCGGAACCGGTGAATTGTTATGGTCGGCTGAAGTCGACGGGGTTGCACATGGGCTGGCCGTTGCCGAAGGGCGATTGTTCGTCAGTACCGGACTCGGGCACATTTACGCGTTTGAGTCACAACGATGAAACCCAACCGATTGATCGGTACGTCAATTATTATCCTGGTGGTTGCATTGGGTGGTGACGTCACGGCGTGCAAGGTCCCCGTTTTTCGTTATGCGTTGGAACGATGGCCGGCTGATCATTATTCGATCGTTGCCATCGTCGACGGCGAATTGCCCGGCGAAGCGGCCGAAGCAATCAAGACGCTGGAATCGACCAGCAAATCCGACGTGAACGTGACCTTCCAGGTCATTGATCTGGCCAAACTTTCAGACGACGAACTTTGGTCCGTCGAGGGAATCGACGACACCGATCAAGCGCCGATGTTGCAGGTTTTCTATCCGCAACGTGATGGTGTCCGAAAACTCTGCTGGAGCGGAGCCCTCTCGGCGGTCAACGTCAACGCCTGGATCGACTCACCGATACGACGCAACATCGTGGATGATCTTCAAGCGGGAGTGACGGCCGTCTGGGTGCTGGTGGAGGGACAGGACCAATCAAGAAATGCCGAATTGCTGGCTGCCTTGGAAAGGCAACTTGCAATCGCAACCCGATCCATTTCAATCCCCGAGGGTGTGATCGCAAGAGAAGATGCGACGAGGTACATGAAAGAGAATCCCGGTGCATCGATGGATGACGTCCTGCGCTGTGACATCCCACTGCAAATCAAATTCACGATCCAGCGAGTCCAAGTCGAAGATCATAACGAATTGGCCCTGCGTTCCATTGCCGGCCAATGGGGGCATCAAGTTTCCGCCCCTTATGCGTTTCCCGTTTTTGGTCGTGGTCGGATGATCGAACCACTGGCCGCACCAGATTTCCATGACGATTCGGTAACAACAGCCTGCCGCTACATGGTTGGCGAATGCAGTTGCAGCGTCAAAGCGCTGAATCCCGGCGTCGACCTGATCTTAAAAGCTGATTGGCAAGGCAAACTGGGCGACCAAATCGTGATGGTAGATTCCGGTGAATTGCCCGAACCTGAATCGGTACCAATTCCTGCCGGGCGCGACACGAGAACGACCGATGACAAACCCGTTGTCGCTAACAACTCCAATGGCAGCCCTGGAAAGTACCTGCTCGTTGCCGTGACGTTGTTCGCCGTTTTGGCGTTTACGATCAAACTGAAAATAGGATGATAACGTCATTCAACTCATTTTGAGTTTTTCTTCCAGACTTCGTCGGCGACGACGGCCGGTATCCATTTCGCCAAACCTGCCTTTTGATCGGCAAACTTTGGATCATTCGCCAGATTGTGGAATTCATTAGGATCATTCCGATGATCGTACAATTCTTCGGCGCCATCTTTGTATCGAATGTATCTCCAATCACGAGAACGAACGGCATGGTTGCCGTAATAACTGGATGTCAGCACGGGACGATGCCTGGGAGCTGTGGCATGATCCAATTGCATCCGTAAACTTTCGCCTTCCAAATGGGGATTCTCAGGCAGCTGACAAAGGTCGACCAGGGTGGGGTAAATGTCCAACAAACTGACCGCCTCGGCACAAGACGAACCGGGCGAAATACCAGGTCCCGCGACGATCAGCGGCACACGCGTCGATTCTTCCCACAACATTCGCTTGGCAATTTGATGTTTTTCACCCAAGTGAAACCCATGGTCGCTCCACAGCACAACAAGTGTATTGTCGCGATAGGGACTGCCGTCCAATGAATCGATCACCGATCCGACACACCTATCAACGAAACTGGTATTGGCTAAATACGCTTGAACGAGACTCCTCCATTTGCCGGCCTTTCGGATTTCACGAAATGTCGGCGCAATCATCGGCATCTCTTGAAAATTGGGCGGAACGTCATCCATGTCATCATCCGGCACATTGGGCAACGTGATTTGATCCTCAGCAAACATTTCGAACCATTTCGGCGGCACGAACATCGGCACATGGGGGCGAAAAAAGCCGACGGAGATAAAAAACGGTTGATCGTGTTTCAATTGCAAGGCAGCGGCGGCGCTCTTGGCGAGTTGAAAATCAAACATCTGTTCGTCGGTCTCGGGAAAACCTCCCCAGTCCCACGCGCCTTTGGTCCAGTTCATTACTTCTTTTGGCCGCGGACCGCCCCTGCGATCGCCGAGATTAACATCGATCCCATCAGCCAAGTGTCCGGTGAATCCGTGATGGAGCACTTTGCCGCCCGCGAATGTCCGGTATCCGTGTTGTTTGAAGTACGCCTGCATCGTTGGGACGTCCTTTAATTTTGGTATCGTGCGGTAATCGGGCCCTAGTTCATAGCTGCCATGTGTTGTTGCGTGGACGCCGGACATGATGCTGACGCGTGAAGGCGAGCAAACGGGAACGACGCAGTGGGCGTTGGTAAACAAGCGACCGCGCCGGGCAAGCGAATCGATTTGAGGCGTATTTGCATTCGGATGGCCACCCAGACAGCCGACCCAATCATTCAAGTCATCGATACAAATCATCAACACATTGGGTCGATCGGCAAGCGACGAAGTGACGTTGCCAAGCACCATGCAGAGAGCAAGCAGAACGGACGCGCGATGAATCACAATTTTGTCTCGTTAAAGGTGTAAATGCGTCGAAGCACATCGGCCCGGGCAAATCCGATTGATCACGGCTGAAGTGATTGCAACTTTTCTGTCCATTGTTTCGAAGATTGGCCGAACGTTGCAACCAGTTGCCGGATGTGTTTTCGTGCCACATCAAGAAGCTGATCGCGTTGATCGCCCGGCGGCATCGCTTCGGCCTGCAAAATTCGACTTTCGTTCAGGTAGTAACCCGACTCCAGCAGCCTATCCAGATATCGAGATTTGTCATCCGAGTCCAAATGCATGCGAGCCAGATTGTTGGTCAATACTGCCCAGCCCCAAATCGAGCCGTCGGGGCGGCCGGAGATTGCCGTCTCAAACAACTCACGCTGTGGCGACGCTTTTGCTTGATCAAGCAATAGGTGTGCAACTTTGATTTGCAGGTCAACGGCCGACGGAGATTGTTTCAAGATTTCCGTCAAAAGACTCAATGCATGGTCGTTTTCTCCGACGATCGTCGCCAAGTCTGCACGCTGGAGTTGCAGCGACATCTTTTGCTGCGCATCAAGTTCACCAGCCTCTGATGCCTTTTCCAACAAGCGGTCGGCCTGATCGAAACATCGTTTGCGAACATCAACCTGATTGGAACGCGACGCAAGTTTGGCCCATGACTCCGCCGCCCAAAGTATGACGTCTACCGACGGCTTGCGATTCGGGTCCAACACTGTCTTCATCACCGATTCTAACTGGCCGACTTGATCTGCGGTGATCGGTCGATTTTCACCAAGACTTTCTAGAAATTCTCTCGCGACCTGGGTCTGCAGTTGTGCGATGCGTTCTTTTCCCTTTTTGCCGTACCGCTTCGACAAGGTTTCGAGTGTGCCCTGGATGCCCTCCAAGTCTCCCACCTTTGAATAGGCCTGAAACAAACGCTCGTAAGCGGCAGTCAAAAAATCCTTGGACACTTGCGGCGAACCCGATGGACCACCGACCGCCCGTTGCAATAGCCCCTTGGGACCTTCCAGCAACTCGAT
>JAGQPO010000824.1 GCA_020426665.1 Planctomycetales bacterium | reverse complement strand
GCGATTTGGAAAGCAGGGGACACAAGGTCGAACTGACAGGCGTCTTCTATCACATCGGTGAAAACGATATGTCATGGGGGCCGTTTCGCAAGGCCGCTCCCGAACGCATCATGTCGCTCGTCAATCAAAGCCGCATCGATCTAAAAATGCCGAACCTGCGTTGGTACATCAGTCAACAACCGCCGACGAATGACCCGAGTGTCAACGACATTGACGTCAGCGCGAAAATCGAACAAGCGTTCGCCAACGATTCCAATCTGGTACATATCAAAGCATTTGATCTTCCGCATCAGGAAAAGAAGTTGGTGATCGACACAGCAGGAATCATTTGGCTCGGGGAAAAGCTTGCCGAGGCGTATCAAGCTTACAAGTAATTGCGAAGAGTTTTCGTTGGCATGGTCGTGGCGTACCTGTCACGCTTCACTCGGAAACCATGTCGCGGAATTCCGTTTCGGTCAACACCTTTACCCCAAGCTCTTCCGCTTTGGCAAGCTTGCTGCCCGCTTTTTCTCCCGCTACCAAAAAGTCGGTGTTCTTGCTGACGCTGCCCGATGCGCGACCACCGAGCGTGGTGATCAGTTTCTTGATTTCATCGCGTTTATAGTGCTGCAGCGTTCCCGTCACAACAAACGTTTTCCCTTCAAACAGCCGTCCGCCTTCGATCGCGACCGGTTCCGGATCAAACAAATCGACTCCGGCGGATTCCAAATCGTCCATCGTCTTTTTCCCATATTCACTATGCAGAAACTCATAAAGACTTTGCGCGATTCGATCTCCGATCTCGTGAATCCCGGCCAGGTCTTCGATGGATGCGTCATTCAACAATTCCAGAGTGTGATACTTTGCAGTGATCAACGAGGCGACTCGCGGTCCGACGTGACGAATGGAGATCGATGACAACACGCGTGCCAATCCACGCGAACGGCTCTTGTTGATTCCGTCGATCAGATTTTGTGCGTTCCGCTCGCCGAATTTAACGTCGATCAGTTTGCCGTCTTTTCCTTTTCGTTGTTTCAACCAGTCCAAATCGGCGACCTGGTCGACGGTCAATCGATAAAGGTCCGCGTAGCTGTGAATCAGGTTATGGCCGAGCAGCAGATCGACGACTTCTTCACCCAGTCCGTCGATGTCCATCCCGGGCCGACTGCCAAAGTAGATCAAACGCTGTTTCAGCTGCGCCGGGCACTGCGGATTGGGACAGCGGATGTACACACCACCTTCGTCTCGAACGAGTCGAGTATCACATTCTGGGCAATTGCTTGGAAACTGGTACGGAGGCAATTGTTTTGTCCGCTGGTGTTTTTCGACACGGACGACCTTGGGAATGATTTTGCCCGCCTTTTCGACAACAACGACATCTCCAACTCGGACGTCCAATCGTTCAATTTCGTCCGCATTGTGTAACGAAGCACGCGAAACGGTCGTGTCGGCGATGTTCACCGGTTCCAAGTGCGCAACCGGGGTGACTGCGCCCGTCTTTCCGACTTGAACACTGATGGCATTCAGCTTTGTGACGGCCTCATATTTTTCGAACTTGTACGCGATCAACCAGCGTGGACTCTTGCTACGCATCCCCAGTTTTTCGCGCTGCGCAAAATCATTAACCTTGAAAACGATCCCATCGATTTCGAACGCCAAATCGGGCATCGACTGCTCCAGATCCGCAACGGCATCCATCACAGACGCCGCATCGGGAAAAACTCGAACATCGGGCGTCATCGGTATCCCGAACGCAGCGATTTCGTCAAGAAATTGCATGTGATTGGTCGCCTTTAATCCATCGACTTGGCCAACCCCGTGACAAAAGAAACGCAAGTTGCGCTCAGCCGCGATCGCCGGATCCAGCAGGCGGATCGTACCGGCGGTCACATTGCGTGTGTTTTTATAGGGTTCGGCACCGGCCTGGACCTGGCGTTCGTTCAGATCGGCCAAATCCGCATTGGTCATGTAGACCTCACCGCGTACTTCTAAGACACTCGGGGGCTTGGGACCGGTGGTACGCAACGGCAGATCGCGAACGGTGCGGATGTTGTGTGTAATGTCGTCGCCCACGGTTCCGTTGCCCCGCGTCAGCGCCATCGTCAACAAACCATCCTCGTAGCGCACCGACGCGGCGACACCATCGATTTTGTATTCCATCACCCACTGGATCGCTTCACCCTCCAGTAACTTTTCGGTGCGGTCAAAATAGGCCTGTAATTCTTCGCGACTGTAGGTGTTGTCGATCGACAGCATCGGAACCGAATGTGGCACCTGGGTAAGATGATCGACCGGCTGGTCGCCGATCCGCTGGGTCGGCGAATCGGGTGTCAGTAATTCGGGGTGTTCCGTTTCCAGGTTCCGCAATTCCTCCAGCAGCCGATCGTACTCGAGGTCACTGATCGATGGCTTTGCGAGTACATAATACGCGTGGTCGTGCGTACGAATTTCGTCGCGAAGTGCTTCGACACGTTTGGCCGGAGTCGTCATAAGATTCATCGAGAAGGAGGAGGAAAGGCGGCAGTAATCGCTGCGTCGGGCCTCAATTTACCGCGTCGACTCGGGGGCTCGCCACCGGGCACGGTTTTATTAGGATAACGGTCCTTCAATTGAAATTCCGTTTCCGTTCGCCTGTAAAAAGGGTTTGCTCCAATGACTCGGCTCGCTCACCACGTTTTCTTCACGCTCAAGGACAACAGCGCCGATGCGGTCACTCGCTTGATCGATGATTGCAAGGAGTACTTGGACAACCACGACGGCGTTGTGGATTTTTCCGTTGGTCGACGAGACGCAGAATTGGATCGCCCGGTTAACGCCATCTTTGACGTTTCATTGCACGTGATCTTTCAGGACCGGCCCACACACGACGCCTATCAGACCGCGCCGCGTCATTTGGAATTCATAGCGAGGCAAAAAGACAACTGGTCGCAAGTGCAAGTTTGCGACAGTCTTTTGGAAGATTAGAGAGGCGAAACAGTTGCTCATGCCAGACA
>JAGQPO010000823.1 GCA_020426665.1 Planctomycetales bacterium | reverse complement strand
GATCGCGGAGCGATCAACGACTAACCCACTTAATTGTTGGGAGCGGCGACCAGGTCATATCCTTGACTGGCAACAATCTCGCATTGAATGATGTCTCCCACCTGCGGCGAGTCGTCAGCATCCTCGTCGATCCCGCTGACGTAGACGACGCCGTCGATCTCGGGGGCTTCGGATCGAGTTCGACCGATCCAAACGCCTTCTTGCTCGGTAAACTTTGAATCGATAATCACGTCATCGGTGGTTCCGACACGCGATTGATTCCACTGGAACGCGATTTGTTGCTGGACGGCCATCAAATCATTCATTCGCCGCGTTGCAATTTTTCCTGGAACTCGATCAGGCAGTTTCGCGGCCGGCGTGTCTTCTTCGACCGAATAGGTGAAGACGCCCAGATGCTCGAAGTGTTGTTCGGCGACAAAGTCAATCAACTGCTCGAAGTCGTCTTCCGTCTCGCCTGGAAAACCGGTAATCATCGTCGTGCGCATGACGAGCGATGGAATTCGATCGCGCAGTTTTCCCACGATCTCTTCTTGAAGACTTCGCGTGGTTTTGCGTGCCATTCGTTTTAACATCGCGTCGCTGGCATGTTGTAGCGGCATGTCAATGTATGGCAGAACCCGCTGTGCTCCGGCTAACGTGTCGACGAGTCGATCATCGATGTACATCGGATAAAAGTACATCAATCGGATCCAATCGATCGAGTCGATCTTGTCCAACTCTATTAACAACTCCGTCAACTTCGGAGTGCCGTACAAATCCTTGCCGTAATACGTGGTGTCCTGTGCGACGATGACGACCTCGCGTACGCCGGCTTGGCCCAGACGCTTGGCCTCGTCAACAACTTGTTCAATCGGCTTGCTGTAATGTTTGCCGCGCATTTTCGGGATGGCACAAAACGTACACAGTCGATCACACCCTTCGCTGATTTTCAGGTAGGCAAAGTGACGTGGTGTGACCGCCGATCGGACGGCGTCCGAAAGCGGACGAATCGGTGCGGGACGAAAGACACGCTGCTGCTCCTGGACACCGCTTTGCAATCGATCAGCGACCTGGACAATATCGTTGCGTCCGAAGACGCCGATCATCGCATCGATTTCCGGTCGGGCCTCGAGAAGTTTTCCTTGTTGGCGCTCGGCCAGGCATCCCGTCACGACCACGCCACGGATTTTGCCCTGCCGTTTGAGCGCAAGCATTTCGTCAATTGCACCGAGCGATTCCTCTCGCGCCGAATCAATGAACCCACACGTGTTGACGACAACGAAGTCCGCGGAAGTCACGTCACTGACCATCCGGTAGCCGTCCTGGTCTAGACGGCCGAGCATCTGCTCGGTGTCCACCAGGTTTTTGGGACAGCCGAGGGAAACGACCGCATAACTGCCGCGGGCCTCGGAATCGTTGCCCTGGCGAGCCGGAATGGTCGCGGATTCAGTCTGGTTGACGACAGGAAGTTGCATGGAATGGCAAAAAGGAAAGTACGAGTATCTGGAAAATGATGCCGGCGGGCGGCGGTTGTCCGGCGGCAGCGAATTGGAAGTCGCACACATGGTGACGTAGATTTTGGCCCATTGGAACCGAATTCCCCAAAACGAGCAAACGGCCCCGTTTTACCCGCCGTTTCGGGAGGGTAGCAGCTCTCGCGGGACGCCCGAACGACCGCGTACAAGTCGCCGAATGTCGTTTGATGCCAACGGTTATCGCGTGGCGCTGGCGGAACGAATCGTCGCTGATCGTCAAAGATGTGTCGGCCTCCGGCCTTTATTGTTCGCGGAATTCGACTCCGGTGGCTGACACCACCGGCAATCTCTGTGTCGGCCTCCGGCCTGTTCACAACGTGATGGCTTGAAGGCTGGAAGCCGACACAATGACTGCCGTGGTCGTTAGGCCTCGAATTCGTTTTGCCGGTTTACCCGGCAGGAACACATGGTTTGGAATTAGATCGCAATCGATGTTGTTAATCGCAAAACATTTGCTCACGCCAGGCAAGCTGGCATGGGGCAACACGACGGAATGCCAACGTCGCTACGCGATTCGCCATAACCCTCAGTGACACCAGCCCAACCGGCGTCGACGGGCATTGTTGCGTCAACCGGTGAGTCCCTTTTCTATTCCCGGCAGTACTTCAATGCGAGCAGGGCGTACGCCGTTACGAGATTTCGGTTGCCTTCCATCCAGCGTTCGTTTCCGTCGTTGACCCAAGAGCCGTCTTTTTGTTGTGCATGAACCAGCGTCGCGGCCAATTCTCGCTTCCAATTGTGGTTCGTGCCGTTGGAATCGGTCAGCACTCGAATGTCCGCGGCCGCCAGTGCTTTGCCAAACGTGTGGTAGTAATAGTACAACCCTGCCTTGCCCATGCCTGGATTTTCGTCCAACGAATATGTCTTTTGGATGAACGACATCGCGGCGGCAACACGGGGATCGTCACTCTTTAGACCTGCATAGATCATGCTTTTTAAACCCGCGTACGTCATCGAACCGTAACTGCGAAGTCCGCCGCCGTTGTCGTCTTCACTGACAACTTTGGTTTCACCGCCGGCTGCCGGCGTGTAATAGAATCCGCCGTCACCGATCTTGTCGGCATGTTCGGTATCGTTTCCGTGTCCGGCCAAGTTCTGGGTGCGGCTAACGAAACGCAGCGCTTTTTGGATCGCCTGGTCGTTCGCATCGTTTCCCAGGTCTTTTAAAGCATCAACCAGGAACGATGTGTTTGACAAGTCCGGTCGAGCGTGGCTTCCATAACCCGCGCCGCCGTACGATGGATCGGACGATTCAATCCCCTCGCCTTCGTCCCACTGAATCTCTTTCAAAAACGCCTCGGCCCGCTTCAGTTGGCTGTCGTATCGGTCCTCTCGGTTTGCCAACACCAGCGCGCCTACCGCAACCGACGTTTCGTAATTCCGGTACATCGAACCTTCGGCGTGAATGCCGCCGGTAGGGCGAACGTTTTCCAAAATGAAATCGATTGCTTTCTTGACCGACGGTGAATCCACGTCCATCGGCCGGTGCTCGAGTATCGCACGGACACACAGCGAGGTAACGGCAACCCCTGTTTCCGGACTGAACGCTCCGGAGTCGCCCTGCCCTCGATTTTTCAGAAAGCTGATCGCCAGATCGACGCTCTTGTCAATCGCGGCATTCGTCTCATCAGGCGACGCATACTGTGAAACCTCGGCCACTTGCTCCGATGACTTTGCATCGTCGGCCTGCAACTCTTTCGTCGCGGCGATTGCTCCCAACACACAAATGACGGCAAACCATCGTGAAGCAACAGACATACTGATTCCAGAAATCTCTCGGATTGGGTGATTGACCAGCCGCGTGAACGTCACAACCGATTCGAAGCAAAACGTTCACTATTCATTCTACGTTCCTGAACGACAAATGTGCAGTCCTTCTGATCGGGATGCCGAACCGAAATCTGGCGAATCGCTGTGATTCGAACCCCGCTTACCACGATAATGATGTTGCAGATCGACCGACCGTTGCACGAAGCGCCGCCCACGCTATTTCATCTGAAATCGCTGGCACCTGGGCGTATCGAACGGGCGATACGACGGCCTGGACGCGTGGAAAACGTACCTGTCCCGGCGCCGGGTAGCGAACAGCGTTTGCTTCGTTTTGACCCGCCGGCATCCAACGGTTCGTTGCTGAGCCGCACAGCAACGACTGGGAAGGCGACTTCATCAAACACTCCCAACATCGTCCGACGGTTAGCTCGACTGACGGGCAAACCGATCGGAGGAGATGACGTCGACTCACCGAACGAACGCACCGCCGGCAATGAGTCCGACTGGTTTCATGACCACGCCGGTGACTTGATCAGCGGCCTCGGATTGTGGTCCATGAAGCTGGACCGACGAGAATCCGATCTGGACAGACGCGAACATGAACTCAATCGACGCTCGCGGTTTCTGCGCCAGAATCAGTGCGCCGGTTGAACACCGGATTCGAGCAATCGATGCATCTCGGTCGGCGGTTGGTATCCAACCTTATGAGCAATGATCTTTCCGTCCGGATGACCGATCAACGTCGTGGGATAAGCCGGAACATGGATGCGTCCCAACGTCTCACTGTTTCGGTCTGGAGAAAGACGAATGGCAACAAAACCATTCTTGACACGTTGCAACACCCCACCGTCGCGCCACGTGTCACGCTTCATCGCGTCACAATAGCGACAACGTTGTGAAGTGATGAAGATCACCATCGGTCGGTGCGAAGCCTTGGCCGCTTTCCATCCTGATTCCAGATCGTCGTACCAGACAACGCCTTCCTCGTGTGATGTCGCTCCGGCTCGAACCAACTGGGGTGAATTGGTTGTCGGCATCTCGGCCGACGCGAATTGACACGACATGATGGCAACCGTTGCCATCACCGCAATGCGGACGTACTGTCCATGGCATACCATGATTCTTTTCACGGTAAATGTTTTCATGATTGGCCTCGACTTAATGTCGAGTAGAGAAGGGCGAATGCAGAATGCTGTATCAATACCGGCTGTGGTCTGGTTGATCACACAAAGCGGACATTAACGACTGCGCAAAGTTTACTCCCTGACAATCCTGTTGGCAGGGAGTAACACAGTTGCCCTCGCGAGAAGGATGGCGGAGTATCGCCAGACAGGTCTCAACCCGAACGCGTGAGCGAGGGACCAGCCACGAAATTCATCTCAAGTCTTCACGTCGGCATGCGGAAGTCATCGTGCGATTGAATGTCCTGGATTTTCTCGGCCAAAGGCCGTTCACATCCATAGCCTGGGGCCAGCCGACGAAGCGACAGCGACGCGGTGCAGCCCCAGGAGAGCGTGCATTTTAGGATGATTTGATTGGCCAAAGGTCATGCACATCGTCACCTACCGCGTGAATCGTTGTGTATGGCCGCCTGCCAAACCGCAGCATGAAATCTGCCGCACGAAATCCGCGGCACGTCGGGCACCGATACCTTGGGCGATGCCC
>JAGQPO010000822.1 GCA_020426665.1 Planctomycetales bacterium | reverse complement strand
TCGACCATTTTGGGGTCGATCATCAGCATTCGGACTTCGTCGGGGCGGCACGTCATCAAGATCGACGTAATGATGGCGTTCAAACAAACGCTTTTCCCCGTACCCGTCCGTCCGGCGATCAACAGGTGGGGCATTTTGGCGAGGTCGACGACCATCGGATTGCCGGAGACGTCTTTGCCCAGGAAAACCGGAATGTTCATTTTTAGCGAACGGGTGTCGGATTCTTCCATCACGTCGCGTAATCGAACGGCCTGGCGTTTCTCATTCGGCACCTCGATGCCGACGGTATTTTTGCCTGGTATCGGTGCGACGATCCGAACACTGGGAACCCGTAACCCGATCGCCAAGTCTTCGGCCAGGCTGGTGATCTTGCTGAGCCTTAGGCCGGCTTCGAGTTCGATTTCATACTGCGCGATCACCGGCCCCGTTTCGATTTCGACGACGCGAATGTTAAACCCAAAGTCGGCAAAGGTGGCTTCCAGGATTTTGGCTTTGCGACGAACCTCACTCAATTGTTCTTCATAGTCGATGTCATCGCTGGCTTCCAACAAATCGACACGCGGTAATTGGTAGTCTTCGCTTCCCGCCGGCGCGTCTTCGACCATTTCCCGATACAGCTTTTCAATCTCTTCTTCGCCCTTATTCTTTTTCGGAAGTCGAATCTTGGGGCCGGTCAATGAGTGTGGTTTGTCACCGCGCAAAGATACCGTTTCGTCATCGATTTCAATTTCACGCATCACCGAATCATCATCGGTCTCCGACTCCTCGTATGCTTCACCATCGTCGTATTCTTCTTCGTCGTCGGGTTCGGGCTCTTGGATCTTTGCCACTGCAACGGGTGCGGCTTCGCGATCGGTTTCCGCCTCGACGGGCCGCTTGCGTCGCTTCCCGGAGCGAAACTTGATCCGTGGTTCCGGGATTTCGTCCTGTGCTTCGGAATCCACTTCTTCCTGGGTGGGTGGGGCGTTCGTGACGGTTGTCGATTCAACCGTTTCGGACTCAGCGGGCGACCCAAGAAACGGCGCAGCGATTTCCTCGAACGGTTTTCGGCGGCGGCGCAGAATCGGCGGCACCGCATCGGCAGCCCGTTTCATGCTGCGCCGTGAAACATCGGCGCTGCCGGCAAAGATTCGACGGCTGGCATACAAAATGGCGTAATCGGTAGTCAGTAATACTCCGATTGTCATCGTGGTTAATGTCAAAATCCAAGCACCGCTGGAATTGAAATGTTCCAACAACCAGGTGGACGACATCGCGCCCAAAACGCCACCGGCGCCGACCACCGGGATGCCGATACTCTCGATCGGCAACATCGCGGCCGCCGTGGCCACCCCGAGCAAGATCAGCGTGCCACCGAGCGACCGAAGGACCGGCGCGTTCAATTTGCCGCGGCGAAGCAGTGCGACCGCCGTTCCGCCGAGCGCCGCAATCACAATTCCCGAAGCGAGTCCCAACGACTGCATCATTGCCGACGCAATCAGCGCCCCCCAATAACCGCAGGCGTTGGTGATTTGTTCGGCCGGCGGATACACCAAGACATCCGGTGTATGCAATTCGCTGATCGGCCAGAACGGATCTTCCAACGGATCAGCCGGGTTGCGAGTCACCAAAGCAATGCACAACAGGATCGTTAGTGCAATCAGCAAGATCGCACTGACGTCGCGTGTGAAGTCAGGTTTCGCGGGAAGATCGCTCGTCAGGTCGGCCGACATCAATCGAGCCACCGGAAGATTGAGTTGTGACGCAGCATGAGGTGTAAAAGCGAAGACGCAACGAAAACTTGCAAAACAGATTCCCTTATCATTCGAAATCGACCGTCAAAGTCAGCCGACGTGAATGTCACACGGCGAACTGTGCAGAACCGGTCGAGTGTCACAGCCGACTCGTTCGGTAATCTTTACCAGGCCCCTCAATATTCGCTGATCGGCAAAGTCTCGCTAGGCCTTTTCGGGCCCGATTGACGCCACACAAAGTGGATCGGGAAACACGAAATTCGTCGCCTGGTCATGTCCAGGGGCAACAATTGTTTGGTAATCGGTCATGACGGCCCACAATGCTAGCCAAGGAATATGGCTCACCATTCCCACGAAAACGAATCTTCAACGGAGGGACTCACGTGACCATCGATTTTTTACACACCAGCTTTGGTATTCTGTTTACATTCGTCTGGCTGTTCGTCGGACAGATCTTGGTTGCAAGCCGATAAAAGTTGAAAGATGAATTGCATGAATTCAACGTCAAATCGTTCGCGATGTGTCGACCAACTGATCAACCGCGCGTCGCGATCGGGAAGGGGGTGTTTCAGCAGGGCTTTTTTCCTTGCGGCGCTGTTGATCGGTTCAACGGCAGTCGCCGACCAGGAGCGGCCTAATGTGGTCGTGATCATCGCCGACGACTTGGGGTACGGCGAAACGGGGATGATGGGAAACCGCGAGATTCCGACGCCGCACATTGATAGGTTGGCCGATGAAGGTGTCCGATGTCACCAGGGATACGTGACGTCGTCGTATTGCAGTCCTTCGCGGGCAGGAATCGTCACCGGGCGATACCAATCACGTTTTGGATACGACATCAATCCCACCGGTAAACGCAATCTGTTGCCGGGTGCGGGACTGCCGATTACCGAAACGACGTTCGTGCAAAGATTGAATAACGCGGGCTATCGAACCGGCTTGGTCGGAAAATGGCACCTGGGTGCCGCGCCGCCGTTGCACCCGATGAAGCGAGGCTTTGATTCATTTTACGGCTTTTTGCACGAAGGTCATTTTTATGTTCCCGGTTCGATTGAAAACGGAGTGGAACATCAAAATGTGTTGACGATGATTCGCGACTCGACAATGCAGCCTGGCCAACGCGTTCAAACCGGCAACCTGATTCGCGGCAATTATGCGCGCATGAGTGAGCCGTTGTATGACCAAGATAACCCGATTTTGCGGGGCACGGAAATTATCCAGGAGTCGCGTTATTTGACCGAGGCGATCTCGCAGGAGGCGGTCGACTTTATCGATCAACATCACGAGGATCCGTTTTGTTTAATGGTTTGTTACAATGCCGTTCACAGCCCGATGCAGGCGAAACTGGACGATTGTGAAGCGTTGCATCGCATTGACGACGTGCAACGCAGAATCTTTGCCGGAATGCTTGTTTCACTTGATCGCGGTGTCGGAGCGATCACGCAAGCGATCGACGAACATCGGCTGCGCCGTAAAACGCTGGTCGTTTTTCTGAGCGATAACGGCGGGCCGACGGCCGAGTTGACCAGCAGCAACGCCCCGCTGCGCGGCGGCAAGGGAACCTTGTACGAAGGCGGGGTTCGGATCCCGATGGTGTGGAGTTTTCCTGGACGATTGCCCGAAGGAATCACCGAGCAGCGACCGGTTCTCAGTCTGGACATCGCGGCAACGGCTTTGGATCTGGCCGATTTGCCCACCGACCCACAATCAGACGGTATCAGCATGTTCGGATGGATCGACAGCCCGATTGCCAAGAGTCACGAGCATCTGTTTTGGCGAATGCCCGGCGGAAAGCAGGCACTCCGCAGCGGCGACTGGAAAATCGTCCGTTCCAAAAAGGGCGACCCCGTTGAGCTGTATCATTTGAAAGCCGATCCGGCAGAGCAACATGATTTGTCCGGTGATGAACCCGGAAAACTAAGAGAGCTGATGAACCGCTGGCAGTCCTTCGATTCCCAAATGCCCGCGATGGACACTTTGTAATCGACCTTGCGACCCCGGGGAAAATCTGCGAGTTTCACGGTCGTTTCTCATCCGTTTCAGTGTAAGGAGACCGAAACCGTGGACCGATTCTGCCTTGCTGTTGTCTTCGTCATCGCCGCCGCCGCCAATTCCGCCAATGGTGCCGACGAAGAATCTGCCAAATACTTGCTCCGTTATTCGCTGGCCGACGGCCAACAGCTGAATTACGAAGTCACGCATGTCGCGAAAACAAAAACGCGTCTCAAAGGCGAAGAAGAGGTCTCGCAGGTCCATACGATCAGCAAACGCCACTGGGATGTTCTAAAAGCGACCGGCGACGAGATGACGTTCGATCATGTCGTTGATTCGGTCGAAATGACACAGCAACAAGGCGACAAAGAAGAAATACGCTGGTCCAGCGAATCGGGTGAAGAAGCCCCGCGAGAGTTTTCGAAAGTCGCCGAGCGGATCGGCAAGAAACTGTCAACGGTTTCGATCAACCCACGCGGCCAGGAAACCAATCGTGAAGATAACATCGGCAGCAAGGCATCGCTCGGAATGGGTTCTCTCTCGTTGGCATTACCCGAAGAAGCGATCACCATTGGAAGTTCCTGGGCGATTCCCCGCGAGATCCAAACGCGTACGGAAGATGGGTTGGTCAAGCCGATTAAGATTCGCGAACTCTACACGCTCGAAGGCGTCAAATCAGGTGTCGCAACATTGTCCGTCAAAAGCGAACCGCTGACGCCGATCGATGAAGAATCCGTTCGGGCACAAGTGGTGCAACAACTCAGCAACGGCACCATCAAATTCGATATCGACGCCGGTCATATGATCAGCAAAGAATTGAACTGGGACGAAACCGTCGTCGGCTTCCAAGGTCCAAACAGCATGATGGAGTATCGCGCGAGGATGTTCGAACGATTGATCGACAACGTCGTGCGAACCGCGAAACGCTAGAGCATCGTCCAGATTTAATTTTGGGGGGGTTGTCGTTGATCGCTCCGCGATCAGACGCTTTGATCGCTCCGCGATCAAAGATGATCTCCAGGGGGCGCTTGAACGCGATCTACAGCGAACCGCCCCAGCCCAATTTTTCGCGAAGCGTACGATAATCGTTTTGGCCGGGCACCGATAGCATCTCGAAGGAACTGGTCGCCCGCCGTACTTGCACTCGGTCGTTGGGAATCAATGCGCTCATGATGCGCCCGTCCACAACGACGCTCGTCGATTCATTGGGTTCACTGACGGTCAGTTCAAATTCGGTGTCTGCCGAGTCAACGAGTGGACGATACGTTAACGTGTGCGGGCTGATGGGCGATATGACCACCGCCTGTAAATCGCGACGCAGGATCGGACCGCCCGCCGACAAGTTGTGTGCGGTGGAACCGACGGGAGTCGCCAAAATCAAACCGTCGCATCGGTAACGAGTCGCTAAATTGCCATCCGCAAAAAGATCGATTCCCAGGATTTGATACGGTGGGCCACCCAACACCGCAACCTCGTTCAACACCAGCTGTTTGCAAATCGTGTGTCCATCGCGGATCAGTTGGACTTCCAACATCAAGTGTTCGACTACTTCAAAGGCACCGCAACACACACGCGGCCAAACCTCCAAGAAATCATCCGGTGACAACGCGGCCAAGAACCCCAAGTTGCCGCAATTGATCCCCAGGACCGGGATTTGTTTGCCGGCCAGCTGTCGCGCGGTTTGAAGAATCGAGCCGTCACCGCCAAGCACAATCACCAAATCGATGTCCGGATCTTCGAATCCGTACTTGAACTCCAAATCTTCGGCGACGATGTGGGCGTGCTGCGCAATGATCGGCCTTAATCGTACCGCTTCGCTACGGACGCGTTCACGATCCGGGGCTCCGACGATGACAACGCGAGGCACTTCGCGATCGCCGCCCGACCAAATGCGTTTGGATGACGATGATTTGCCGGGGTCGGTCATGGATAGGTGCCTGACAATGTCAAACCAACGATGACGCCAGCGCGGCCTGGCGGCACTGCTCGGCAATCGCTTCGGGACTGAGACCGCATTGATGCAGCAGATCGTTACGATCGCCGTGTTCAACGAACGTATCGGGAAGACCCAGGATTTGCACCGATCGGGTATCCAGCCGTTGCGCCACTGCCGATTCAAGGAACGCCGAACCGAAGCCGCCGACGACGGTGTTTTCTTCGACCGTGACGACGAACCGACCGTTTTCAATCGATTGTTTCACCATTGCGTCGTCGATCGGTTTTGCGAACCGGGCATTGACCACACAGAGGTTCAATTCACCGTCCAATAAATCGGCGGCGGCCAAGGCGTTTTCCAACATTGCACCGAAGGCAACGATGGTTCCGTCTTCGCCATGTCGAACGGTTTCGCTCTTTCCAATTTCGATTTCTGCGAGCGGCACTTCGCTTTGCATCGCCGACGCCTTTGGATAACGAATGCTGCAAGGATGATCGTGCGCCAAAGCGGTGCGAAGCATCATTCCCATCTCTTCGGCGTAACCGGGTGCCATGACGACCATGTTGGGAAACAATCGCATGTATCCGATGTCATACACGCCGTGGTGCGTCGGTCCGTCGGGTCCAGTCAAACCGGCACGATCAAGCAGGAACACGACGGGCAAATCCTGCAGCGCGACCTCTTGGAAAATCTGGTCGTAACTTCGTTGCAAGAATGTGCTGTAGATGTCAACGATCGGTCGAGCTCCCGCCTTGCACTGACCCGCCGCAAACGCGACGGCGTGGGATTCACAGATGCCCACATCAAAAAACTGTTTCGGGAATTTCTCGCGGACCGGTTCCAGTTTATTGCCTTGGCACATTGCCGCGGTGATCACAGATACCTTTTCGTCGGCGGCCATCGCTTCACTGATCGCATTGCGGGCATGCAACGTAAACGGGGGCAATCCTTCGCTGCCTCGCGTCACCGGTTTTCCGTCACGATCTTCAAACGCGGGAGGCGTGTGGAAGTAAACCGGGTCGGCAGCGGCCGGTTTGTATCCATGTCCCTTTTCGGTGACCACGTGCAACAGCACCGGGCCTTTCATCTCGCGAACCATCGCCAGGTACTTTCGCATCAGCGTGATGTCGTGTCCGTCGATCGGCCCAACATATCGAATGTTTAATTCTTCGAACAACATTCCGCCGACCAGTCCGGCTTTGACGCCTTCTTTCATTTGTGCGAGAAATCGTTCGGCCGGATCACCAAACATCGGGATTTGTTCCAGAAGCTTGCCGACTTCGCTTTTCAACCCGGTGTAGTACGGGTTACTTCGCAGCCGATCCAGATAGCCGGCGACCGCCCCGACGCGTGGACAGATCGACATTTTGTTGTCGTTCAAAACGATCGTCAGGTCGTCTTCGAGCTCGCCTGCATTGTTGAGGGCTTCGAACACGATGCCACTGGGGAACGCTCCATCGCCGATGACGGCAACCGTCCGCCGATCGCCTTGGCCGACCATCAAGTCGCCGCTGCGCAACCCGACCGCCGTGCTAACGCTGCAACCGGCGTGGCCGGTCATGAACAGGT
>JAGQPO010000821.1 GCA_020426665.1 Planctomycetales bacterium | reverse complement strand
TGGCCATCTAGGCTGATCAACGCACCGCTTGGGAAAACGGGCATCGTGAAAACCAAATCATCGAGATCGGGATCGATCGCCGTCGCGTAATATTCAAACGGGGAATCGCTCGAGATGGTTTCCGGCGGCGCGGATGTGAACAGCGGCGGATGGTTGCCCGGGACGGGATGAACGTACAGAACATAACGTTGCGTGTCCGTGCCGCCACGTCCATCATCAGCATCGATCACGACATCGTACTGTGCGACATCGGCACCTTGCGGAGTCCACGCGATTTCACCGGTGACCGGATCGTAAACGATGGGCTTGCCGCTGCCATCGATGCCGGCCAATTCCGTTGCCGACAGATCACCCGAGCGGATGATGGACACGGCATAGGATACCGGGTCTCCATCAAAATCATTGGCGACGACGGTGTAGCTGTAATCTGTTTCCGCGTTTGCGTCAGTAACGGGCTGTGAAAAAATCAGGGGGGCGTGATTGATCGACGGATCGACGACAGAAACCACAAAGGACTGGGTTGTCTCAGCATCGCGTGAGTCTCGGACCAAAATTTTGACCGGGAAAGACGCTGCGGCGGAAGGCACGTTATCCCAAACCAGGGACGCGGTGCCGTCGTAGTTGTTTTCGACGATCATTCCGGTAGGTCCGCTAACGAAAAAGAACGTCAGCGAGTCGTCGTCCGGATCAACCGCCGTCACCGATGCAGCGTAATCCTCGCCACCTCGTGCGTTGATGATTGGAATCGAGGTGAAGCGGGGTGGCTCATTTTCGCCGCCCAATAACACAAACTCATACTCGAATGGATTTCGCTGGGGCGCGTAGAATTCGATCGGATTGAAGAACGTTCTCGACCCCGGCGCGAGCGTGGAATTGTAAATCTGGGCGGAAAGATCGATGTAAGGTGTGCCGTCCTCCCAATAACCGGCGATATTTAGCAGCTGCACCGTTGGGTCGGTGATGTTGCGCACGCCCAATAGAAATGGCTTGCTGATCGGAAGCTCGCTGGTGTTCTTGATACTTAGATCGGCGTACAAAATATCGGTGCGTTCGTCGAATGAGGTGACGGCATACAATTCCGTAATCGAAGCGAGTTCATTGAGCGAGTCTTCGTTGGGATCTCTGTCGCTTTCGAATATCCCTTCTAGTGAAAGCGTCGTTGTTGCCGACGCGCCATAGCTGTTAAACACCTCGAAATCGAACGTTGAAGTGCCCAGTGGCAATTCCACTGTGACAAAGAAGTTACCCAGGGCATCGACCGTTGCAATTCGGTCGTTGTCCATCGTCAACGAAACGATTCGGGCTTCGGGACTGCCACTTTCGACCTTGCCGGTGATCAGGACCGTCGATCCGTGTTCAAACTCGCTGCCAAACTGCGGTGAAACAATTTCGATCGTCGGGAAAGCGCCGAACCAATCGGCGGACGCGTTGGCAGTATCGCCCAACGCGGTTGCTTGGATCTGGTCGGTACCGGCCAGGTTGCCACTCCAGTGGACGATCACTTCACCCGATGAATTCGTGCGTCCCCAAAAATGATTTGGGTGCGTCCCGGTAACTTCAAAATCAACGCGGACACCGGCAAGGGGCAGGTTCGTATCCAAATCGATGACGGTTGCAGTAACGTAATGTGTATCACCGACGACCAGCATTTCCGCGGCCGGGTCAAGTTGTATGTCCGCGTTTGCGTCCAACGGGATGAACGTTTGACCGCCGAGATAGCCGTACGATTCGTAATCGGCGAACCCGTAAACGGTAATACCGAAGGGCAGCGGCGCGTCGGCAGAATAGAATCCGTCTTCGACGTACAGTTCGCCGGCGGAAAAGTCAGATCCATCAACGACTTCAAAAACGCCCGGGTCAACGTATTGTCCGTTGATCGTTAAATCGTTGATCGCGGCAGTCGGCACAATCAGACTGAGGTAGTTGTCGTCATTTCGGTGGACGGCCGAAGTCACAACGTAGTGTTCAAGGAATTGTTCGACGGGAGGAATCAGAATCATCATCGGATCGCCGATGGTTTTTCGCAGGTTTTCGAACTCGCCGGTGTAGTCTGACCCAGTCGAATACTGAACGACGGAGATCGGTTTGTCGGACGTCACACGTGTCGCGTTCGCCAGATCAAATACCTCGAATTGGCCGGCATCAAGTTGAATGGTTTGCGATCCGATTTGGATCTGTGTCTCGTCCTCCAACGCGATGATGCGAAGGCGATCAACGTTTCTTCCTTCCAACGGGTTGACGACAAACTCTTTTCCCCATGTGTTGGTCGGCGTCATTTGCTCGACAAGAGTGTCGCACGCAGGGAACTCCACCGGAACGTTGGCACATGTCATACCGCTGTTGACGGCAACCGGCGCGTTGGCGTCGATGATAGTACCCGTGAAATCAACCCCCGCGTGATCCGCCCGTAGTGAATAAACGTCGCCACGATTCAGTGTGATGGTATAGGTCTGTCCCGCTTGAACAACCTCCGGCACGTAGTCGGGATCGCCAGATTCGACTACCGGATAGTCCACCCGAGTAAATGAAGACGTCGGTGTGATCTGTACTTGTGTGTTGTCAACGATGCCGATCACTTGGAATTGCGATCCTGCAGAGTGACCGACGGGATTGCCCGCATACTCCCAACGCCCCATGCGAAAGAAATCATGAGACGCCAACATGTAGTTGGTGCCTAATACGTCGGTCGGCAGTACGAGGAAGCCATCGGATGTGAAGGGTTGTATCGCCATCGCGTAGACCGACACCTCGCTATCGGCGGTGACATGAACTCCCACAGGTAAAACCTGGTCGGTAAGTCCATGGTATGGCGAAACCGCTTCAGGACCTTGCTCCCAGGAACGATAGTCGTATCCATAGGGTTCCAGTTCATCCCACAATCGGACGGTGGTGACTTCACCTGGTTCCACAGAGTATTCAATCGACTCGGCGATGCCCGGCGCAGTGATCACCCCGGTCGCCCCGAACTCGGACGAGATACTTAGGAAAAATCCAGAGGAGTAGTCGGTTGGAGTGTCAGAAGTCGTCGGGTCATACGCGCCGGTTTCTTCGATGTACGCCGCATAGTCGTAGGAGACCCAGTTCTCGGGAATCGAAACCCAGAATTCGGTTCCCAAACTGTCGGGTATTCCCGAATGATCGTCATTGAAGATGATGACCTGTCCGATGTCATCGATTAGGGATGCATTGGTCGGATTGGACAGTTGGATGTAAAAATCGACCGTGGGATCGACGTCCTGGTCCGACAGAATTGGCACATCGATGATCTGTGTCGTTTCACCAGGCGCGAAGGTGAGCGTTCCCGATACTGATTCGTAGTGCAATCCTGGGAACGCGGCGCCGGCATCCGTCGTGTAGTCGTCCGTGACAGCGCCTGCCGAAACGAAATCCAGTGTGACCGGAATTTGGAAAATGGTACCCGCCTCGTTGCCTTCCAAATCGGTCACGTCGGCAATCGAAATCCCGCTGCCAGTGTAGTGCAACTCGATTTCGTTGCCGTCGCCGGCCTCGTACGTCAAGCGAACGACATTGTTATTGAC
>JAGQPO010000820.1 GCA_020426665.1 Planctomycetales bacterium | reverse complement strand
ACGACGTGAGCTGGAACGATTACGGGTGCTATGGCAACTCGTTTGCTCGAACGCCGAACATTGATCGTTTGGCTGCCAGCGGCATCACGTTCACTTCGATGCGTGCCAATTGCACGGTTTGTTCTCCCACGCGTGCGGCATTGATGACGGGACGTTACGCAGATCGCGTCGGAGTGCCCGGGGTGATACGGACCACGCCGACGGATTCATGGGGGTACTTCGCGCCCGGCATTCCAACCTTGGCCGATCGGCTCGGCGACACGGGATACCACACCGCGATCGTCGGCAAATGGCACCTAGGTTTGGAGTCACCCAACACGCCAAACGAGCGCGGGTTCGATTTCTTTCACGGTTTCCTGGGTGACATGATGGATGATTATTACAACCATCGTCGCGGCGGAATTAATTTTATGCGAAAGAACATGGACGAGATCGATCCGCTGGGTCACGCGACGGAATTGTTCACCCAGTGGGCGATTGATTACGTGACACAGCGGACCCAGACTCCGAACCAGCCATTCTTTTTGTACCTTCCGTACAACGCACCACACTTTCCGATCCAGCCACCTGAGGAATGGTTGCAGCGGACACTGCAACAGTTTCCCGAAATGGATGAAAAGCGTGCCAAGAACGTCGCCTTTGTCCAGCACCTTGATCACAACTTGGGCAAGTTGATGGACCAAATCGAATCGCTCGGCTTGCTGGACAACACAGTCATTGCGTTCACATCCGATAACGGCGGATCGCTTCCACATGGCCAGCGCAATCTGCCCTGGCGCGATGGGAAACAGAGTCACTACGACGGCGGTTTGCGAGTCCCCTTTTTGATTCGCCCCACGGACAAAACGTTGGCCGGTTCCACTTGCGATTACCAAGGTCTGTCATTTGATTTGACCGCCACGTTCTTGGAATTAGCCGGAGCAAAACGCGATCCCGATACCGACGCGGTCAGTTTGGTTCCGGTGTTGCGAGGCGAACCCATGCCGCCCTCTGAGCGTGAACTCTACTTCGTTCGACGTGAAGGGAACAACCGCTACGTCGGCGGAGCCTATCACGCTTTGATTCGAGGGAAGTGGAAATTGATGCAAAATGATCCATTCTCGCCTCTGGAACTGTATGATTTGGACTCTGACCCTCAGGAACAAACCGACTTGATCGAAAAGAACCCCAAGATTGTCAATGAGCTCAAACGATCTCTTCGAGCGCACATCCAGCGGGGCGGCCGCGTCGCTTGGCAACCGTAATTCAGCAGGTCGTTATCGATGATCCAGCCCGCCATGTTTGCCTTGATTCGCGATGGGCAAACGACGCTCTACAGTGACAACGGTGGAGCCGACTTGATTGCACGCAATTTGGTGTGGGGACACGATGCCCTGGAACGTTGGCTGACCGATCGCCAACCGGACCACCAATTCGACACCGATTGTTCGGCGGGTGCCGTCGTCGATTTCGACGCAAAGGCATTGTTGTGGTACACCGACGACGATGTCATCGGACACCCTCGGTCGATCCAAATGTTGGATTCATTGATACAGACGGCCTGGTCCGATTTTGAAATCCTGTACGCCGATGGGATGCCGGATCTGATGATCGCCGCCGGCGATTCCATCAGCCATGCCAACGACCGACAGATCCGGATTCGAGCGGACCGATTTGATCCGTTGGAATCCCGCTGCGAAACAATGGAGGATGCCGTTGAATTCGGCGAAGAATTTGAACCGGAGGATGAATACGGTCGGTTTGCCTGGTTCACCATTCTTGACCACAACGATTCGATTCATCAACGACTGCTCAGCGAAATCACGTTGGATGTCATTCGAAATGAACGCGCGCCTCTAAAGCGGTTAATGAAGATGCAATCGTGTGATGTTCCCGCCGAAATCAACGTGACCGAGGGAATGAGCATCGATGAAGCAAATAAAACGATCCGGCTGTGGGGTGGACGTAACATCACATCCGTCGCCGACGCGATGCGTGACGGGTGGATCGGTTGGGACATCAAATGTGAAACGTCGGCCGGGTATGATCATCAATGTCAATGGAGTGGTCCGGAAGGACGTCCGATGACAGCGGTCGAAGCGCTTGGCAGCGTCGTTCCCATTCTGTTGATGACAGACCGAATCGATCCGGCGATGATCCTCGGAGAGATCGGAAAGTCTTTCAAACGATTTGTCGTCAAACTGGTGGCCTTT
>JAGQPO010000819.1 GCA_020426665.1 Planctomycetales bacterium | reverse complement strand
GTTGCCGTTGTTGCACTCGTATCAACAGGGTGACGAAAGCGTTTTCGTTTGGACAACCTTCTCGGCCGACCAGGTGGACTTGAATTTCCATAGTGCTAAAGTGTTTCTCCGCGTCTTGGACGTGCTGTTGTTTTCTGTCTCTCGCGGAGCCAGATTCATTCGGCTCGACGCGATCGCGTTTATCTGGAAAGAACTCGGCACGTCATGCATGCACCTGCCGCAGGCACACAAAATCATTCAATTGTATCGCCATTTCATCCAGCAAGTCGCACCGCACGTCGTGATCATCACCGAGACCAACGTGCCCCACCAGGAAAACATTTCCTACTTTGGTGACGGAACAAACGAAGCCCACATGGTTTACAACTTCACGCTTCCTCCGCTGTTGATGCATTCATTGCATCAACAAGACGTTCGCGTGTTGACCGAGTGGGCACGGAGTTTGACCTTGCCCAGCGATCAAACATGCTTTTTCAATTTCACGGCCAGTCACGACGGCGTCGGCGTGCGTCCGTTGCAGGGCATCGTTTCCGACAGTGAAATCAGCACGTTGGCTGACATTGCCAGGCGGCACGGTGGATTCGTCTCGATGCGTGACAACGGTGACGGAACGCAATCTCCATACGAAATCAATTGCAACTATTTCGATTTTGCGACGCTGCCCAGCGAACCGGTGGATAAACGCATCCAGCGATTTTTGCTGACTCAGTCGGTGATGTTGTCGATGCCCGGCGTTCCGGGAATCTACTACCATTCGATCGTTGGGTCTCAAAACGACCGAAACGGAGCGATCCAATCGGGGATCAACCGACGAATCAATCGAGAAAAATTGCTTTACGAACAACTGGCCAAAGAACTCACCGACACAGACACGATTCGTCACAAAGTCTTTCATCAATTCAAATCGATGTTGGCCACACGACGAAATCATATCGCTTTCGATCCGTTCGGCGCGGCGGAGTATGAATGCCAAGGGTCTGTGTTTATTATCAAACGCATCGTGGAAGACGAGACCGTGTTCGCGGTACACAATTTTTCCGAATCGCCCGCCGCTGCATCCATCCTGCCATCGCCTGTGACGGATCTTATCACAGGCGAGCATTTATCGGGTGCGACGGTCCAATTACAGCCCTTCGAGTTCCGTTGGCTGAAATAATAAGTACCGAAATGAACGTCTTAGTCATTCCCGATAAATTCAAAGGTTCACTCAGCGCCTCCGAAGTCATTCACGCAATCCAAGCGGGTCTTCGCAAACACGATCCCGAGATCCAAATACACGCCATCACGGCATCCGATGGAGGCGACGGCTTTTTGGATGCAATCCGCAAAAGCAACGACGCCGTCCAGACGATCCGCTGTGAGACAACCGATCCACTGGGTCGCACGATCATGGCCGAATACGGTATCGATCGACATCGCAAGTCCGCGTACATCGAGATGGCCAGGGCATCCGGAATGGAATTGTTGCGGCAAAGTGAACGCAACCCGATGCTGACAACCACTCTGGGAACCGGATTGTTGCTGGTCGACGCAATCGACCGAGACCTTGAAAACATCTACATCGGACTGGGAGGCAGTGCGACCAACGACGGTGGCATCGGGATCGCGCATGCACTTGGATTTCGATTTCTCGATTCCAAGGGGGGCGAACTGCAGCCAATCGGCGGTTCGCTGGAACAGATCGATTCGATCGATGTTTCCGGTGTGACGATGACAATGAAAAACGTCAAAGTCCACGCCATCAACGACGTCACCAATCCATTGACTGGGCCCGAAGGAGCCGCTACGGTCTACGCGCCGCAAAAAGGCGCCGATGCAGAAATGGTCGTCTTGCTGGAACGCGGTCTCGATCGGTTGCAACAGGTCGTGTGCCGAGATTTGGGAGTTGACGCCGCACACGTTCCCGGTGCCGGAGCTGCGGGCGGGACAGGATATGGATTAAAAGTATTTCTGGGGGCAGAGTTCCTGTCCGGAATCGAATTTGTCCTCTCACTGACCGGAATTGAATCGCTGTTGGAAAGCGGAAACGTCGACTGGATCATCAGCGGTGAAGGCAAAATCGATGACCAAACGGGCTACGGAAAACTGGTTTGCGGCGTTGCAAACATTGGTAAAAAATACGGCGTACCGGTGATCGCATTGTGCGGCGTCAATGCACTGCAGCACAAAACCGTCGCCGACTTGGGATTGGCCAAAGTCGTTTCAATTCACGACCCGACACGTCCGTTGGAATACACGATTCACAATGCAAAAGAATTGTTGACCAAGGCGGCAGAACACGTCTTTATTTAGGTTCCAGGTTACCGAACGCGTCGCATGTAGGCGATGAAAGCTTTGTCGATGTCGGAAAGCTTGTCTCCAAATATTTTCTCGAACTGGGAGACACGTTCGCGTGGCGTCAATTCGGCCATCGGCTTTCCGCTGCTCAATGCACGCAGGTAGTCGACATATTGTTCACGCCGCGTCTTGAGCAAGAAGTATGTCAGTGCCCAACCTTCGCCATAGGCAAACTCGGCGGTGTCCGACGATCGAAAACGCTTGTCTTCGCAAATCAAGGAGTCCAGCGAATTTGCGGGCCGCGAGGGGAAGTAATCATGCCAGCGTTCTAAATTCTTTTGATTGACACGTCCAATGGCGCGCCAGTGTGATGCACTTTTGAAATCCGGGGACTCGAAAAACATCGCCAATCCCTCGCTGACCCACATCGGGTTGTCCGCGAATCGACGTTGCAGACCACAGTTGTACGCTAGTTGATGCGTCGCCTCGTGAATGATCGTTGCAACACTGCGTTCCAAGTCGGGCGTGTTGAACGTTGTCATGCGGTTGCTGGACAAGTGGTAATACCCGATGACTGCGTTTGCCGTATCGCCGACCTCCGCTCCGGCATGTTTCAAGAAATCATCGCGATCGGCCAGCACAATCGCGACCAACGGGAATCGCGGCTCCGGCAAATCCCAACGCTGGTTTTTCCAAAACGCGTAGAAGCCTTTATAAAGCTGCTCGAACAACAATCCGACACGTCGGACGTAGGCATCCGAGGTGTTATGTACGATGACGTAATGTGCCGTTTGGTAAACCTGGAATCCCTGCGGCAATTCTTCTTTCATTCGAGCCGCCATTTGGTCCGCAGTGATCGGTTGCAACGGTTCATCGTTCGACTTGCGCTCGATAATCTGGTTCGGCTGCACCATCCAAATCCGGCCGTCATCGCTTTGCAGCATCAAACCGCCATCTTGCGCTTCGACCAAAATCTCTCCGATGACCGTTCGTACCGGCATCGGTACACCGTTGACCAGATCTTTCCCGTCGGACCGAAACGTGACCGTTTCAACTGCGAATGCCATCGATGAAAAAAAGGCCAGTACACAGCCGATCGCCATCCCGACCCGATTTGCGGTCGAAAAAGAGAACCAAGACAAGCGTGGCGAAGAGCTTCGCGGGAACCGAATAGATGGCATTTTCAAAAAACAGTGACAGACAACGAGCGGATTCGACGGGAATGCTCGACTCCCGTGTCACCAAGTGTACGTCATCGGTCGGCAAGCTTCCAACGATAGGAGATGGCGACAGCCACAATGACAATCGAACCAACATACCAAAACGCTAACGAGGCTTCCTGATTTCTTGCCCCACTGTGCAGCAGCGCAAAGAGTCTCGTTCCAACGGTAACCACTTCCGGCGGCAAAACCGGCAAAGTCGCCGGTACATCACCGCTGGCCATGACCGCCGAGCAAAAGCCCGCAATCATCAACGGTCGGACCAAAAGTGCGCGATCGACCAACCACATTCGCCGCCACCATGATAAATCCATCTTCGACAGGTCCAAAATCGCCGAATCGAGCCCCGAGTACCCCGCTCGGATAATCCAGTAACTGACCGGCAGGGCGCGAACCATCAACGCAAAAACGGTCGGAACCAACGAGTCGTGGTAAAGTTCGTGAAATCCAGGCACTGGAAGAGTGAACAAATGAATCGTCACCAAGCCGACGATCGGACCGGGGATCAAAAAGATAACCAGCGAGCCGATATCGATCCACCGCGCAGCCGACGGGCGTAAACGCGTCAATGATGCAGTGACCCAGCCCAACGGCAGACAAATCAACGAAGTCAGCCCGGCCAACGCGGCGGTCCACAAATATTCCCGCGAAAACTCGGCGGGTGCCGAAGCGAGCATCTCAAAGGCGTGTTTCGCCGACCAAACAATCGTGGCACCTGCGTCGCGCTCCGTCGAAACCGTGACTTGCTGACCCGTCTTCATCACCAAACCGGCCAACGGAAAAGCAAACATCAACGTTGCAATTAAAACGGCACACACCCCCGCGCAACGATGGGCCGCTTTCCCGGTTGTGGTAGTGATTGCCGAATCAGGACCGCGAAGTTCCCCCGTATCGATCAATCGAACATCAAATCGACGATGCCGAGAAAAAAACAGCATGGTGATCAGAGCGATGGCAAGCACGCATGGCAGCACCAGTACCATCATGATCGATGTTATCGACGGTTCAGCGGCATGAAACAGATAGAACTCGTCGGCCAGCGTACGAACGCCGTACAGGTCAACGACCGTCATTTCCGTTGCGGCCAAAATGGCGGTCGCCAGTAATCCTGTCGAAACCCACGGAGCCGCGATCGGCAATCGGATCATCCACCAGCTCCAAATCGGCCCGCCATCGAATCGACTTTGATCGATTACGTCCGGCGCAACACGCGTGGTACCAAACCAAGTTGCCAAAGCGACCATCGCGGCGCCGTACAGGCCGTGGATCCAAACGCAGGCAACGAGGCCGCCATATTGTCCGGCAAATCCGGTATACGTTCGCGCGGCGGTCTGTGAAAAAGTCAGCCAACCGAATTTGCCGGCTGTCGCTTCCCAGGCCGCCGCATGAAGGATCATCGGCGTTGCAAGGCAAGCGACCATACTGAAGACACAGTAGCGCAGGATGCCGTTTCCGGTGATCGAACGGCGTGACACCAGCGAGATCAAGAAGGCAAGCGGAATCCCGATCGTTGCCGCAACCAGGACGCTAAGCCCCATCAATTGCAGCGTCAATAGAAGGGGGCGGATCCAGAGCATCGATCAATACACACGGATTTCAATGATCGTCGACACGGTCGGCCGCTGCATGATCGTTTGTTCGTAGGTCGGCGGTCCGACCAAACTGCGTGCGTTATTGGAGAAACCGTAGGGTTCGACGGGCGCGTTAAACAATGCCCGATTGAGTTCCCCGTTATCGTCCAAATCATGATAAGCGGCGACGGCAAACGATTCCGGCAGGAATTCAAGTTTGATCGCCCACGCGACGAAGCCTTCGACCGGCTTGATGGTGTCTTTGATGATCGCCTTGGACGGGATGCCGAAGGTTTCTTTTGAATCGTAGATGGCGATCCGAATCGGCCCTTCTGATGTGACTTGGGTTGTTGCGACGCGAATCACCAACGTGTCGGGCGGCAATTCGATTTCGTCCTGCGACGTTTTGTTCTGTGACAGATCGATTTCCAATTCGGAATCGCGCGGCGGACTTGTCCAAATCAGGAGCATTCCTATCATGAAAATAACCGCCGCAAACCCCAGCAACGCATAGCCGTGGCTCTCATTCCAAGCACGTTTGAAGCGGCCTTTTTTTTCTTCAAGGCTGATCGGAATTTTGTCGTGCAGCGGACGCATTCGGGCGTGAACTCAGTGAATTGGCAAACGATCGGCGGAATCAAACGCGGGGCAGTCCGGCCAAATTGTAGGTGGAGCTTTTGATACCCGTAAGGATCCGCGTCACGCCGATCCGGATTGTGGATCGCCGAAATTCAGCTCCAATTGTGTTTCGTCCACGCTTTGGCCGAATTCCCGGTAAATCAAACTGGGTTGGATATCGCGAGAGTGTTGGTATTTATCGCTGCAATAGACTTTACCTTCGCCGCAAAGCTGCTGGTAATAGATTTGGCAAACTTGCATACCGGGATAGATACGAACGGGTTGGACGCAGTGCATTTCCAACGTCCACGTGCCACAGTACCCGACATCGCCAAGTGAACCGCCGGGGTTGATGAACAATCCCAACCGCCCCAGCGAGCTGCGGCCTTGGATCATCGGCACCAAACCACGCGTTTCGGTGTATTCGACCGTGCGACCGAGATAGAGCAGGTTCGGTTGCAATGTCAGCCCTTCGTCGGGAATTTCCAGCCGCCGGTACCGATTCGGAACCGCGGCATCGAGGACAATTTCCTCGTACACCAGCAATT
>JAGQPO010000818.1 GCA_020426665.1 Planctomycetales bacterium | reverse complement strand
TCTTTTTCATTTGCAACACCATTGCATTGACTTTTTGGATTCGGTTGTTCGAGCAACCCGATGCCGATTGGGGGCATACGTTTGGTGACACGGTGCGCAGATTCCTGCCGTTTTTCGTGATCACGGTTGCGTTGATCCCTGCATTTGTTTGGGACACGTTGAAATTGAGTCACCGATTCGCCGGTCCGATCACGCGACTGCGCAACGCATTGAAAGACTTGAAGGACGGTCGCGCGGTTGCGCCGATCAAATTTCGTGACAACGACTTTTGGCAAGAAATCGCGTCGAATTTTAATGACGTGATGAAGCTGCGTGCAGTGGAAGCTGACGACGAAGCAGTCGTCTGTGACGGGAGCGATCGAGTCGATGCGTAAACGTCGTAGCGGGATCTGTCGACCAAAACGCGTCGGCGTTGCTGCGGTTGAATTTGCCGTTTGCCTGCCGGTCATCGTTTTGTTGGTCTTTGGATCAATCGAAGCGTCCAGCTTCATTTTTCTAAAGCAGTCATTGAGCGTTGCCTGTTACGAGGGAACTCGGGAGGCGGCCAAGCTGGGCAGCACCGACGCAACGGCGACCGCCCGGGCGCAGTCGATCTTGGAATCAAGAGGCGTGAATGATTTCGAAATCCGTTTCCCCGAAGGCGTGACGGACTTGGCACGTGGCCAGAACGTGATTTGTGAAGTCACCGCGCCGACAAGGACGAACAGTCCGCTGGCCGGTGAATTTGTCACCAATCGAATACTGACCGCGCGCGTTGTGATGCTGAAGGAGTAAACCTAGGGTGCCCAATCAAAACAACATTTCTTTCGACAGCCGGCCCAAGCGACCGATTCATTCCAGGCGACGCCCCAAACGCCGCGGAGCGATGTTGGTGTTGATCCTTGTCATGTTGGTCGGTTTCTTGGCCACGGTGGCGTTCTCGGTCGACATCGCCCACATGCATCTTTCGCGTACCGAGCTGCGGTCGGCGACGGACGCTGCCTCCCAGGCCGCATCGCAAGAATTGGCGAGAAGCTTTGACCCCAGTCTGGCGATCGCTAAGGGACAAGAGATCGCCGGGTTGAATCGCGTCAACGGCGAATTTTTTCAACTCGACGCGAGTGACTTTGAATTCGGTCGCAGCGAGATTGACGAATCGGGTCGTTTCGTTTTTCAAAACGCGAGAACGCCGCTGAATACCGTTCGCGTGACCGGGCGTCGGACCACCGGTTCTGCATCCGGTGCGATACCTTTACTGTTCGGCAACGTCCTTGGATTTAGCACGTTCGAACCTCAGGTCACGGCCGCGGCAACTTACATCGAGCGTGACGTCGTGTTGGTGGTTGATCGCAGCGGATCGATGAAGGGTTCTAAGTTTCAAGACCTGCAAACTGCAATCGCAGTCTTCATTTCGACGTTGGATACCACGCCGGTCGAAGAAGAAGTCGGATTGGCGTCGTACAGCCAGTTTGCCAGCGAGGATGTGCAATTGACGAGTAACTTGTCTGCTGTTTCCGACGGGCTGGCTCGGCTCGCAACTAACGGGCGAACAAGTATCAGCCGCGGGATGGAAGCCGGCGCCCAAATCATGGACTCGGGGCGGCATCAAGATTATGTCGAACGCACCATGATCGTGATGACCGACGGATTGCATAACGAGGGTCCAGAACCGAGCGCGGTTGCGACGCGGTTGGCGGCCGACCGAGTTCAAATCCACACCATCACTTTCGGGAGCGGAGCCGACCAGACACGAATGCGGAACATAGCGCAAATCGGTGGAGGTCGACATTTCCACGCGCTCAGCGCCAGCGAACTCGTCGAAGCCTATCGCGAAATCGCTTTGACACTGGGAACGGTCATCACCGAGTGACCGTTAAATCGCGGGATTACGAAGACAACACGCTACGAATCGAACACAACAGCACAACGCCAACTGGAATAGCCGACCTGCGAAAGCGATCGACATTTTCAAGGCAGATACGAATCGAGACCGAGTGATGGCAAAACCACCCAGTATCACCCAACCAAACGATCCGACGACGATGCGAACCAGACGGTCGCGGCTTGGACAAAACCGACGTCGCGGCTCGGCAATGGTCGAATTTGCAATCGCCGCACCTCTGTTGTTCTTTTTCTTCTTTGCGGCATTCGAGTTTTGTCGTGTCGCCATGATTCGGCACACGGTTGATAATGCGGTCTACGAAGGCTGCCGCCAAGCCATCGTCCCGGGGGCGACGTCCGGAGTGGCTCGGTCGACCGCAGCCAACATTCTGGGCACTCTTGGACTCAGCGGATCGACGATCACTGTGACTCCGTCCACGATCACCAACCAAACTCCCGATGTCACGTTGACCGTGGAAGTCTCGTTGGATGACAACACCTTCGTTCCGCCACAGTTCTTCGGCGGCAAAAAAATCACGCGGACGTTGACGATGCAGCGAGAAGCTTCGAATCTTTAGAAGAAATTTGATCTGCCAGGATATCGGTCAGACGCACAGCGACCGGATTGGCTACACTGAAATGGTAGACATCCGATCGTCTGAAAGATCTGAGCATCGGATTGTCTGCTCCACGCCGACCACCGTTCCAGTCTTTTCTGAACAGTCCGATGGGAATCCGCTTTTCTTGCCACGGGTGCGCAAAGCCGCTAAACATCAAGTCGGAACTTGCCGGCCGTCGCGGCGTCTGCCCCGATTGCCGTGTCAAATTTCGTATCCCGCTAGCGGATGCAGAGTTTTCGCTGCCACTTGAAGAATCCGCTGCGTCCCAGTTGTCCGAGCGGCGTTCTCAAGAGCAACAGGCACCAGAAAACGCGTCACGTCGGGCCGGGCAAAACAGCACCGGCCAATCAAGATCCAGTCAGGTTGGCTCCAATCAGGTCCTCTCCAATCAGGGGATGGCCGACTCGGGATATTCGGGCGCCGGCCCGGCGACCTTGGAACTGGATCGGCGGGCTTCGATCGCAACCAGTGGTCAAGAAATTGATTTGTTGTCGGGCGACCCGACCGCAACATGGTATGTTCGTCCACCAAGCGGCGGCCAATACGGACCGGCGACGGAGGATGTTTTGAAATCATGGATCGCCGAAGGTCGAGTTGCCAAAAATGCACTTTTGTGGCGGGACGGCTGGGCCCAGTGGCGTGAGGCTTCCGAAGCATTGCCCGAGATTTCAGACTCATTGCCGGGAGTGGCTGGCATCGCGACCGACGACCCTTTTTCCGATGGCAGGACATCTGGAAACCTGACCACGCCCTTGTCGCGGGAAAAAACCCGTCCGATCCAATCCAATCTGGCCGGCGACGCAAGCATCGGAGCGGTTCGACGAAAACGAACGACCCGCCGGATCACCCTGGTCGCGATCCTGGCGGCACTGGTGGTCGGGTTAATCGTCACTCTCTTTTTGGTCGCGATGACTCGAAAGTGACCGCCACGGCACCATGGGAGTGACAAAGGAGTGCTGGATTGCCGGCAAACTCATTGAAGCAGAGCCTCGGGTAAACCTTGAATCCGGAGTCGTAATCTTTGCCACATCCGCTAAAGTGTCTGCAAACCTTGAATCACCAGTGAGTTGTTCCGATTCGATTTTAGGGTAGCGGAACTTGTCAAGAGTTTCGCTCGGAACCAGGAATCCTGGAAAGTCTTGACGACTTCCGCTACGGCTGGAACCCTAATTCTTGATCCTGACGCACCACTAGCCCCCTATCACCAAACTTTGTGGAGTTTCCCTGCGATGCGAATCCCCCGATCATATGGTCTGTTCGTTTGCCTGGCCTCGATTTCCTTGTGTCCCATTAACGTGCCCACAACGTTCGCTGACGACGCCACGGCGGCAAAATCCGAGTCCGTCAGCGTTTTCGATGAAGGCAAGCTGACGATTCCCGCGGCATTTAAACGGACGGAGCCCGCATCGAGAATCATTCAACACGAATTCAAAGTCGGCGAGGACGACGCGACTGCTCGATTGACGATGATGCCTGCCGGTGGCGGAGTCGAAGCAAATATCAAGCGTTGGAAGGGGCAATTCGCCGGCGGAGATGAGGCCGAGCAAAAGACTGAAAAAATCAAAGTCGGTAAGTGGGAAGTTCATTTAGTCGACGTCAGTGGTTCCTACGCCGAACGCATGGGTGGCGGCCCATTTTTCGGCGGCAAAACGGTACAGCGAGAAAACTATGCGATGGCCGGAGCGGTCATCGTCGCACCGGACAGCCGACTTTACTTCGCAAAATTGATCGGTCCTGCTGACGTGGTCAAATCCAACCGCAAGTTGTTTGTCGACATGATCAAGTCTCTCGGCCAATGACCCCCTTGAAGACGGGCGGAAACTTTCCACGACGGACCCACCATGCCAGTTTCTGAGCACGAGGCAATGAATCGAATATGAATATCCAGAGTTTGCTGGAACATCACGGCATCATCCGTAATCCCTTTGCCGAGGAAGACGCGCAAACGGACCAGGTTTTCAAAGAATATTGCATTGCCAACGCCTATCACCCTGTTTGGGACAAGGTCTATGGCGACCCGACCGAACCGTCCACGGCGATTGTGTTCGGTCCCAAAGGGTCTGGCAAAACGGCGATGCGTTTACAGATCTTTCGGCATTTGCAGCGATTCAACGTGGAGAATCCCGGCAAACGAATTTACACCATTGCGTACGACGACTTTAATCCGTTCCTGGATCATTTCAGTGAACGAATGAGTCGTCGCACAAACCGGAAACCGGAACGGGTACTGAAAGAATGGAAGCTTTGGGATCACATGGATTCCATCCTCTGTATCGCAGTTACCAAGCTCGTTGACAAAATTCTGAAATCGGATCACGTCGATGAGCCTGTTGATGCACAGGCACTTTCAAAGCTGGACCGAACGGCGGCGCGTGATCTGTTGTTGCTGGCCGCTTGCTATGACCAGTCCAGCGACGGATCGTTCGTTGAACGTTGGAACAAGCTGCGACACCGACTTGGTTACCATAACATCACGGCAAAAATCAATTGCTGGTTTGCCTGTGGGTGGACCGCCTTGGTTGCATTCGGATTTTTGTACCTGATGTTCACCGCTTCCGACGGCAATGCCGACGCGGCACCCGAAGGCGGCGAAGCGGTCGCGACGAAAACGGTCTGGGATTACCTGTGGCTGGCCCCCATTTTGATGCTGATCGGTTCGGCACCGTACCTGATTCGATTACTGAAAACCTGGTGGGCAGCGTTTCGAATGCGACGACACATGCGCGTCGGCAAACGCGAGATCGGAACGATACGAAAATTGCTGCATTCCATCCCGGTGAAGGAACTCTCCAGCCAGCCGTTGCCGCGGTACAACCGCACCGACGATCGTTATGAGTTGTTGAATAAATTCCAATCGGTGACGGAACGATTGGGGTATGCCGGAACGATCGTGTTGATGGACCGAGTCGATGAACCGCACATGACCGGCGGCAAGGCGGAACTGATGCGATTGTTCGTGTGGCCTTTGCTGGACAACAAATTATTAAAGCATCCCGGAATCGGTTTCAAATTGATGTTGCCGCAAGAGTTGTATCGCGACATGGAACGCGAGTCACGCGACTTTCACGAGCGTGCCCGGTTGGATAAACAGAACGTGATCCCATCGTTCCAGTGGACGGGTGAATCGCTGTACGACCTGGCCCGAGCCCGCATGATTGCCTGTGCCCAGGAAGGACAGTCGCCGGAACCCAAAGACTTGTTTGCCGATTTGGAATACGCGCGAATCATTTCGGCGTTCAATTCGTTGCGCGTTCCGCGCCATTTGTTTCGGTTTCTCTACCGAGTGCTTGTCGATCACTGCAATCGTTACACGGACTCGAAGCCGGAGTTTAAAATCAAGGCGGAAACGTTTGAAACGGTGCTGGCGGTTTATGCCCGCGAGATAGATTCTGGTTCACTGTGATCGAGTCAAGCAAACGGATTGGTGAAACGCGCGACGCGGGTTGGCGTCAAAAGGCGTCGATGATTGCGCCGCTGCTGATTTTTTTTGTCGTCGGCGCGTCGATTGATACCAGTCCCATCCATGACGGCCAGACGATCAACGCACCGGTGTATTTTGCATCAGTAACCATCCGGGTTGCATTAATGTCCGCGGTGATCGGATGGTTCGCCGGCGAGATCCTGGCCCAGTTCCCACTGTCGTCCGATCGCTGGGGATGGCTGGTGGGAGTTTTCGGCGCGGTGATCTGGATCGGGGTGTGCGGGCTGGACCTGGAACGATCGCTGATTCGCGCCGCCGGGTTTTCGGACGATTGGTTGCCGCAACGTGAAGGCGTCAACCCGTTTGAAACCTACACCTCGGGCATCGAATTGAACGCTTTTCTGTTGTTTCGTTTTACACTGCTTGCCCTTTGCGTGCCGATCGCAGAAGAACTGTTTCTGCGCGGGTTTGTGATGCGAGCGTTTGAGGTGGAAGACTGGACGAAATTGCCGCTGGAACGGATCGGCCGAAATGGATTGGTTATCGGTACGGTTTACGGGGTAGTGACTCACCCCAGCGAGTGCATTGCCGCTGCGATCTGGTTCACGTTGGTCACATTGTTGATGGTGAAAACCGGTCGATTTTGGAATTGCGTCCTGGCGCACGCGGTGACGAACCTTATCCTGGGCGTCTATGTTTGCGTGAGCGGTCACTGGGAATTGTGGTAGTCCAGAAGCGCGATCGCCGGGATTGGCGGCATCAGAGAGACGCGTGTCACGTGTAATGATTTACATGCTTTAGCAACAATGTCTTTGAAAACCCGCGACCGGCAAGATGAATGGATGGACCAACCGGACTTGGATGCCGGTATGCATGCCGACGCGCTTCGCGGGTTGTGCCGCGTGAACCGCTTTAGCGGCGCGGTCGGTTCGATTTGGAAACCGATTGCTGATCTTGCACGCGAAACCAACGGTGTTCCGCTGCGAGTCCTGGATGTTGCGTCCGGCGGTGGTGACGTCGCGATCAGCTTGAAAAAGTTGGCGACGCGCCGCGGTGTTCCGATCGAGGTGGTAGGCTGTGACATCAGCGAGACTGCGATCGCGTTCGCAACGGATCAGGCGCGCGACCAACAAGTTGACGTTTCGTTTATTCGGCACAATGTCCTTTCCGACCCAATGCCGGATGGTTTCGATGTCGTATGTTGTTCGTTGTTTCTGCATCACTTGGATGGCGACGATGTAGTTCGGGTCTTGCACGCGATGCGATCGGCCGCCAAACGTCGAGTCGTGATCAGCGACTTGATGCGAACAAACCTTGGTTATGTATTGGCAAAGTGGGGAATTCGATTGTTGACATCCAGTCCGGTTTGTCACGTCGATGGGCCGCTAAGTGTGAAAGCCGCACTGACGATTTCGGAGGCACGATGTTTGGCCGAGCGGGCGGGCTGGACGCGGATGGATATTCGGCGGAACTGGCCGGAGCGTTTCTTGATGGTTTGTGACACCGATTAAGACTGGCACATGTTGACGAAACTGGAATCTACACTTTCGCGTCCTCAAGCCGCCGGGTCGCAATGGGACGTCATCGTCGTCGGCGCGGGCGTCGCGGGATCGCTGGTATCGCTCGGTTTGGCGCGGCTTGGGCGAAGAATTCTGTTGATCGAGCGCGCCGAATTGCCACGTCCGAAAGTGTGCGGGGCTTGCTTGAATTCTGACGCGATCGACGGCTTGCGTCGCGCCGGAGTTTGGCCAAGCATCGAAGCGATCGGCGGTCATTCGCTGCATCAATACAGCATTCGGGCCGGCACCAGCCGCGCCGTGCTTTCGTTGCCCGGCGGACACGCGGTGTCGCGTCTGGCAATGGATCATGTTCTGACGAAGTCGGCTCTGACCGCCGGCGCAGAATTGTTGACCGACACTGCGGTGACGATTTGCCAGGCCACGTCGGATGGTGATGTTCGCACCGCGATCGACAACTTCGGCAATCGGTATCATGCCAAGGTGATGATTGCCGCCAACGGGTTGACCAGCAAACCGGTTTCCAATCTCGCAGAAGAACAGGTCGTCGTCGACGCTGATTCACGAATCGGATTGGGCGCACATTGGACCCCAGACGAAAATGATCGCGATGCAACGATGCGACTTGCCGAAGGAGTGATCTACATGGCGGTCGGGCAGCATGGTTATGTCGGCATGGTGTTGACCGAAGGTGGTTCGGTCAACTTGGCCGCAGCGGTCGATCGATCGGCGGTCCAATCAAGTGGCCCCGCAGGTGTTTGTGACCAATTACTTCGTTCCTGTGGTTGGGATCTTGGCAATTCGATGTTGCGCGCTGGTTTTCGAGGCACACAAACCTTGACGCGCCGGCGTGCCCTTGCCGGGGGGCATCGACTGTTCTTTGCCGGCGATTCCTCGGGATATGTGGAACCGTTTACCGGCGAAGGAATGGCGTGGGCGATTCGTGCCGCAATGGCGGTTGTTCCGTGGGCCGATGCTTCGATCGACGCGTGGCGGACCGATAGCCCGGTAAAATGGACGAGTGAATTAAAACGATTACTCGGCAAACAACAACGACGCTGTCGTTTAATTTCCAAGGCCCTTCGCCATCCGACGCTCGTGCGTCACACTGTAAGAACACTTTCACGATTTCCATCATTGGGCCGGTTTGCTGTTGAACAAATCCAACGGGAACGATCAACCACTTTGCAAGATCGTTGGCCTGGGAACTGCGGTCCCGGGGCAAATGGTGACGCAGCATGATGCGTTGGCGATGTCCAGCGAAATCATTTGCCGCGACCATCGGCAAACAAGATTGCTGAGGATGTTGTTTCGAAAATCGGGTGTATCGCGCCGCCGAACGGTAATCCCCTGGAAAACCGCTTACTTCTGGAACCAAGACGGTGGCCCGGAGGGACGGGGACCGGGAACCCGAGCCAGGATGTCGCTGTACGAGCGTTACGCGCCACAGCTTGCGACCGAAGCAAGCCGTCAAGCGCTCGGGTTGTCAGAGGATCAAATTCGGCGGGTCGAATTCAAGGCCCGTCTGGAAGGCTTTGATCCACTGGGAAGCGACGGCGGAATCGAATCAAAATCCGTATCACAACTTCGCAACCAGCATGTCATTGATCCGGCGAAAGTCACGCATCTGGTCACGGTCTCCTGTACCGGGTTTGCCGCTCCAGGACTGGATTGGCAACTGCTGGACGCCCTGGGACTGTCGCCCCAAGTACAACGGGTGCAAGTCGGATTCATGGGCTGCCACGGCGCCATCAACGGACTGCGAACGGCGCGGGGATTGGCGGCCGCAGACCCTGATGCCGTGGTTTTACTGTGCGCCGTCGAACTATGCAGCCTGCACTATCGGATGAACTGGGAATCCGACGCGATGGTCGGCAATGCACTGTTTGCCGACGGTGCGGCAGCCGTCGCCGTTGTCGGCTCACAGCGATCTGATGAGTTCGACTGCGGGATTCCGATTCTCGATTGTGCGTCGATCCGCATTCCCGACAGCAGCGATCAGATGTCGTGGCGGATCGGGGACCACGGTTTTGACATGACATTGACCGGTGAAGTCCCGAGCAGCATTCAAAAACATTTGAAAACCTGGCTAAGTCAATGGCTGGCGCAACATGGGCTCTCGCAAGGCGACATTTCTCAGTGGATCGTCCACCCCGGCGGGCCACGCATCCTGGATGCCACCGAAGCCGCCCTCGGTTTGGGCCGGAACGCTTTGACACATTCGCGTGAGGTGCTGTCAGAACTGGGCAATATGTCGTCGCCGACAGTGTTGTTCGTGTTGCAAAGATCGATCGAAGCCGGCGAGACCGGCCCCAAAGTCATCTTGGCATTCGGCCCAGGCCTGGTCGCCGAAGCCGCGTTGCTGGGATAAGTCACGTAGATCAAGCTTCGCGGGGTCAATTCGAGTACCTCCGCACGGCCCGATCGGATGTGACGCGAGCCCCAAACCTCCGGCGGCCGGCATTTTCGGCTTGCCCGCTGGCGTGATTTTGCTACGCTCTGGGGCCCGATTCAGGTCTCGCACGCGCGTCAGACCCGAAATTCACCGTACAATTCAACGTACATTCGTATCAATCACAACAACGCTGGGCCGATCAAGTCGGCACAAACCATTGGAGAACCGACTAGGTGGGTACCAAGAGAACTGGGAAAGGTCGACGAAAAGTAGGACGAAAGAAACGACGTATGCGTAGCAAGATTCGCCATCGCAAGAAATAATCGCGATTGAATCAGGCACAGCGGACGCGAGGATGTCGTGTCCGCTGCATTTTCGGCCAGTGCATCAAGCGGTCCCTGTACAAAGGGGCCGTTTTTTCGTTGGAAAGGCTGGTATCGACCAACAGATTGTCGATTGGGTAGGATGAAGCAGGGAGGCGTCGTCTTGACCAGTCAAGACGATCGTGCCTGTCCACAGTTGCTGCTACACCGCTTTTACAAGGCTGGTTCTTTCGGAATGGGATTGTACGAACGTGATTACGGCCGCGAGGATGAAACTCCGTGGGACCGGCACCAAAGGGAGCAATCCCAGCAGCCCATGAGCATGACGGTCATTGTGTTGATCGTCACCTGTGTGATTCACGTCATCGACGTCTTGACATCCAAAAAGATTCCGGTGTCGGAATTGTTTCCCGATGGCGGCGCGGAAAGTCCGCTGGTCAATTGGTTTGCGTGCTACAAGGAAACGCTTTTCCGTCCCTGGCAGTGGTACCAATTCCTGACCTACGGATTCTTGCATGATCAGCGGACGATCATGCACATCGCCTTCAACATGCTGAACCTTTTCATTTTTGGCCGCATGGTGGAGCAGCGCGTCGGTCGCTGGGAACTACTCCGATTTTATTTAGTCTCCATGACCTTCGCGGGACTGATCGGATCCGTCACCTACTGGGCCATGAATGAGCCCGACGGGATGCACGTGATCGGTGCCAGCGGAGCGGTCTCGGCCCTGTTGATCGTTTTTGTCTGTTTCGATCCTCAGGCAACACTGTTGCTGATGGGTGCGATTCCGATCAAAGCTTGGTGGCTGGGCGCGGCGTTTTTAGTCATGAACATCTATGGGTCATTGACGATGTTTACCGACGCTGACAAAGCAATGGGCGGCGGCACCGCGTTTACCGTTCATTTGGCCGGAGCCGCATTTGGTTACTTTTATCATCGCCAGCACTGGAATCTTGAATTTCTGAGCGTGGCCGGATACCGAGATCGATTTGGAAGATCGATCCGTCGAACGAAATTAAAGATCCACGATCCCGACGCCAAACTTCGCAAAGAAGAATACGACGTCGACCAGATTCTGGCGAAAATCCATGCCACCGGCGAGGAAAGTCTGACGCGTGCCGAGCGTCGAACATTGGAAAAGCACAGTCGACGAAAACGCGAAGGAAGAAATCGCAATTGATCCGGCAACCCGGAGTGTGTTCGCGCCGGCGGAAGAATATCTTCAATCGTCATCTCAAGGATTAAACGTTCGTCACATCGACGTACGACCAGCCCTTCAGCCCCACAAAGTCACATGTCATCCACCGATTCAGTTCGAACTCGCCGGTCATTCGCTGGAGTTTTCTGCGCACCGATTGCACTCGGGTGCTTAGTAGGTTTATTGGTAATGTTATCGGCGACGGCCATGGCAGCCGGCGACGACGGTCCGCTGGTCGAAGGGGACAAGGCACCCGACTTTGAGTTACCGGTGCAGGGTGAAGACGCCTTTTTAACGCTATCCGACTTGG
>JAGQPO010000817.1 GCA_020426665.1 Planctomycetales bacterium | reverse complement strand
CGACGTCGCCGTCGCGGTCGAAGTCCGTACGGATGTCGAAGTTGGCGTCAACATCGGTTGATCCAAATGCATCACGCAAGATTGTGCTGTCGACGACATCCACCTGAGCGTCGGAATTTGCGTCACCCGCCAAATACATCGACCAAGTGTAAGCCGCGCCAGCTGTTCCATTGATTGAAACGCGATGAGTGCCCGCTTGGTCGATTGTAAACGTGCGAATGGTCCGCGTTCCGGCCGTCACTTGGGTGCCAGCCGTCAATCCCAGGATGTCACCGGTCGCGCCATCGACATCGATTCCCAGTGTAATCGAACCTGTCGGACTGCTGCGCAGCTCGCCCTCGGTGATCGTGAAAGCGTAGACATCGGCGTCGCTTCCCAGCGTGCCGGAGATAGGTGCGGAAACGAAGCTGCGCGTGCCTCCCAAATGCGATGCCAACGCCGTCGTCGCAGATACCGTTCCGTCGGCAGCATACTGGAACGAGGAACCCTGGCCGCCGGTGGGACTGATCGTCGTCAGATTTGACTGATGGTCGTACCCATAAAACACTCGCTCGCCACTCGACGCGTCGATCGCGATCGTCAATCGGCTTTCGTCGTCGTAACGATAGAAATAATGCTGGGCCTGCGGCCCAACCAATTCGCTGATCCGTCCCATGTCGTCACGAACAATCGTCAACCGTTCGCCGTTGGGAGCAATGATCCCCGAATCGGTCACTCGCAACGATGTCGAACCGTCGGCAGCATTGATCTTGCGAACACGATACGTCCCGTCTGTCTCGCGACGATTGATCTCGTAGCTTTGCCCGTCCGGGTCAGTCAGTGTAAACACTGTGATTCCCGGTTGGGAAATCGCAGGATTGTATGGTAACCCACTACCGACGATGTAATAGCTGCCGCCACCCTTTCGTAGGTTTGCCGGCAAGCTCTGCAGCGCCCAATCGACTCCGGCATCCGCCGTCCAATGGGGCGCAAACGTTTCCAATAAACCCGAACTCGATGCGACGGGTGTGAACCGGAAACCCACACGGCGGCCGTCGGGTAAGGTCAAATAAACGCGTGCATCGTCCGTTAATCCGGCAAACGCGTCCTGGGAGTTTCCGCCGCTATTGAGCGATAGCTGCGGATTGACCAGGGGAAGTGACCAGGACTTGCCGAACGACGATGTCATCGCATTCATTGAAAGCGAGTCATAGATCCGGCGAATCGGCAAACTGATTCCGGCCAAATTCACCGTCATGTCTAGCGACGACTCGAACAACGAACCCGTTTTGTCGGCCGAATTGATCTGGATCTCGTGCGAGAACTCAGACTCCAAACCACCGAAGTCACGCGCGGTGATGTGCAGCGAGTAAAACCCATTGGCAAATCGCGCCGGATTGATTGTGAAGTTATGAGTGATACTGGTGGTGCCCTGGCCGATCACGATTCCCGAATCGCCACCACGGGGAATCAATTCGATTTTGTATTCAGCCAATCCGAGATCGGAGATGTTGACGATCAGGTCTCGACTTTCGGTAAACTCCGGCGGGGCCAATTGCAACACTTCGATCACGGGTGCGGCAAAATCCGCTGGGTCGCGAACGAAAATAGGAACCTTCACCGTTGTCGTGCGACCTTCGGCATCCGTCACCTCCGCAGTCGCTTCAAAACGACCCGGAGCATCGGCGGTAAAACTTCCACGACCAAGTGTATCGAGCGTGATTTCTTGGCCATCCAGGTACAGCCGTGTGACACTGATTTCAACGTCACTGTCGGCGATTGGCTCGATAGAAATCGATTGCCCCGGTGTGGCGGGGAAACTCGGCGTGGTTACGATTCGCACCTTGGGTCCAGCCGGTTCCAGCGAGGCAACCAAGGTGATCGGCCTTGTGGTGGTCAGCTCTCCATCGTCGGCCGTCAACCGAACCGTAAACGTTCCCGTTTGAAAACTGGCCGCCGTCCAACGAATGACATTGTCGGCATCCAACGTCGCTCCCGCAGGCAAATCCTCAGCGGACAACGTTACGAAATCGCCGTCGGGGTCGCTATGTGAAATCGGGACCTCTAAAAGCGCGCCAATCTCAGCGTTGCGAAGCTGCGGTGCGGTGATCACCGGTGCGCGGTTGGTGCCGAAAATCTTCACCTCGACATCGATCGTGTCCGACGCGCCGCTCGGGTCAGTCACCTTGAACGGCAACACATAGTCTCCGGCGGAGTCGTAGGTGACGTCCCATATGACGGTTTGTCCCGCGGGATCGAACTGGAATCCCGTCGGCTTGGTTCCGGTAAAACTGTAAATCAAAGTTTCGCCATCCGGGTCACCGGCGGAGAGCGAAAACACGATCTGATCGCCTTCGCGGCCGAACAACTTGGGAAGGGCACTGAAGGACGGCGCCTGATTGGTGTTGGTGACCGTTACAAAAACATCTTCGCTGCGTGCTCCGGCGCCGTCGGTCGCGGTGACGCGAATACGATAGGTCCCGGCCTGGGTCGAGCTGGGAGTCCAATCGAATTGTCCGGTCGCACCGTCGAAACGTGCGCCACTGGGCAGCGATCCGACCACGCCGCCAACGACTAGACCGGCGCTAAACGACACCGTGTCGCCATCGGGATCGCTCGCGCGTGCCGTAAATCGCAGCGTGCTCCCTTCGGCGACTTGCTGTTGACCGATGGGATCCAGGTTCGGACGCACGTTGTTTGAACGCACAATCAAGTCGATCGTGCCTGTCTCGGAAAGTTTCGCCGCCGCGTTTCCGTTGCCGCTATCGGTCACCGTGAAACTGATCGTGTACGCCCCAACATCGCTTGCCGTCGGCGTCCAGTTGAACAGATGCTTTCCGTAGACGCCGGTATCGATCAGTTGCGATCCGGCGGGCAAGTTCAACCCCGTTACCGTCAATACGTCTTGATCGGCGTCGGTAATCGTCAACGGCAAAATGAATTGGTTATCGACAAGCAACACGCTATTGTAGAACGGCCTGAACTTTGGCGGTTCGTTCTCGCTGGTGATCTGCAGAGTGAACTGAGTCGTGCCGGTCAACGGAGTCACACCGGAAGTTTCCTTTGCCGATACCGTGACCAAGATGTCGTCGCGGTCACCGGGCTGTGGCGATACGGTCAACAATCCCGTTCCGTCGCCGTTGTCAACGAATGTCGCGTAATCAGGCAACTGAGTCGCATCGCCGAAATTGACGGACAATTCGAGTGCCGTGCCGTCAAAGTCGATCGCCTGAATCGGGATCTGCAGAGTTTCCGCGACGGCGACCGATTGTGAACCGACCTCGGTGACTTCTGGTCGAAAATTCGCGTCCGCAACGGTCACGGAAATCGTCACGGAATCCGTCGAAGGCACACCGGTACCATCGCCGTCATCGCTGGCTTCAAACGTGATGTCGTAGCTGCCGGCGGAATCATAGGCCGGCGTCCAAGTCAACAACTGGCGCTCGGCGTCGTACTCGGCTCCGGCAGGAAGGTTGGTGATGGTGTAGGTCAGATCGGCTAAGAAGCCGTCATATTCAATAAAGAAGTCTTCGCCGGTGGTCGTCGCGTCGATGGGCGCGACAGGGTACTCGGGGTCAAACGCGGCGACTCGCAATTGCAGCGTTTGGCCTTCAAACAGGCTGATCGGATCAAACGAATTGAAACGAACTTGTCCGTTGATGTTTTCCACAGTCAAAGTAACTTGCTGCTCGGTCAGCGTGATGCCGTCGTCGGCAAAGAATGACATCTCAAACACGCCGTGTTGGTCAAAGCCCGGCGTCCACTCGAAGACTCCCGTGTTGGGATCCAAGTAGGATCCCGGGGGAAGATCCGGAGAGAAATATCGCAGCGTGTCGCCGTCTTCGTCCTCGCCAAACAGAGTGAACGTAATCTCATCGCCTTCACTTATTGTTCGGTCGGGGATCGGGGCCAGAGTTGGGGCAACGTTGTTGTTGGCAATCACGATGTCGAAGGAGACGCTGGTTTCGACAAACCCGTCACTGGCGATCATCGTCACGTTCTCATACACGCCGGCTGCGTCACCGCCCGGCCGCCAGCGCAACGCTTGGCCGAAGTAGTCGAATACCGCTCCGGGAGGCAGGTTGTCGGCAAAGTAGATCAGAGAATCGCCGTCGGGGTCGAAGCCACTGACAGGAATTTCGATCAGGTCGCCTTCGGTCGCCAGCACATCATTGACAGGGGAAATGATCGGCGCACGATTGGTGCCGGTGACGTCGACGATCCAGGTCTGGCGTTTGTAGGCCCCGCGCGCGTCATAAGCCCGCAGCTCAAACGACGACTGTGCGGCCGCTGCTTTGCGCGGCATCCAGTTGATCTGTCCCGTATTCGGATCGACGCTGGCTCCTTCGGGCGCGTCGGCTAACACATAAATGATTGTGTTGCCATCGGGATCATCCGCGGCGGCCGTGTATTCGTATTCGGCACCAACGGCCGCCGCCAGGGTCGGCGCGGAACTGAACGTCGGCAACTGATTCGGCGGCAGCGTCGCCAGGATCCTGGGCTCGAAATTCAAATCCAACAGGTCCGGATTGGCGATGGTAACCGTTTGCACCACTGTGCTGGCGCCGGCGGCAAGCACCGTGCCGTCGACCAGCAACTGATAGCCGTTGGCGTCGGCCGGCGCGCCGTCGTTGCCAAAGAACACTACCGATGAATCCCCCAGTTCATCAAACACCACGTTGATCGGGCCGGCAATGTCAAAGTCAGCCGAGTTGGTCACGATGACATCAAACAACAATGTCCCGTCGGCGCGATTCAATCGGGTGTTGGCGTAGCTGATCCGTGTGGAAACCGAAACGTCCTCGAACACTCGGAAGGTCGTGCTGACCCCCGTGCCTCCGATCGGAATTCCCTGCTCGCTTTCGACCGATGGTGCGACGGTCAGCTCGTATTCGGCCGGGCTTAGTGTCTCAAACAACAAGTCCGCCTCGCGGCTATCGGCATTGTATTGCACTGCGCCGATATTGACCGTTTCGCCCGTATCCTTGTTGACCAGCGTGTAGTTGGCCGGGTTGTCGCCGCCCGCCGGGGCTTTGACGTTTTTGGTCAGCGACACGTCGAACGTCAGTTGCGCTCGGTTGAACCCTTCGGCAATCGTCGTCTCGATCACCCGCGGCGCGGCGACGGTAAAGAACACATCGATTTGGTCACCCTGTGTCGCCAAGAATCTTCCTCCGCCAATCGGCTGCAGACCTTCGACGCGCCCATCGCCGCCGGTCGCGATCTTGGTTTGCCGCAGCGAAAGTGGATCGAGCACCGTGATGGTTCCACCGGTTTCATGACCGACCAGCAAGGCACCTTCCAACAGCGATCCCGCCGGACCGAATGCGATCGATTCCGCTTTGCCGTCGACCTTCGCCACCTTTTCGGCGCGGCCACGGAAATCGAATCTCAACACTTCGCCGCCGCTGGGCCACGCCGTTCCGTACAGCGTTCCATCGGCGCCGACCGCCATCGAATCGACACGGATACCGCTGAACGGAGTCAACTTGCGAGTCGCGGTATTGAATCGGCTGATGCCACCGGTGGTGGATACATAGAGCGCCGTGTCGCCTGGAATCGCGGCGAGACCCAACGCAATGCCTGCCCCGATTCGCGCAAGCACCGCGCCCGTATTCGGATCTAATTGCAACAACCCTTCGCCTCCGGTCGAAGCCCAGAGTTGCCCAGAAGCGTCAAAGACCAGATCGTAAATCGGCGGAAGGCCACTGGCCAGCTTCACCGGTTCGACCGATCCGGCATCAAAACGGTACAGCAGGTTACGCCCCGGTCCACCCGACGCGTAGATCCTTCCCGCCGGTCCGACCGCCAAGGCGAGAGCACCGATGTCCGCCCCACTTTCACCCGGGATCGTTGCAAAACGTTCCGCCGCAAGCGGTCGGATGACACGTGTGAACGCACTCGGCTGACTGGTACTGGTCCGCGAGGGAATCCCGAAGGCCGCTTCCTCGAACAGCCGGTCGGCAACGGTCTCGCCAACCGGTTCCGCATTAGGAACGATCACCGGCGGTGTGATCGTCACGGCAGGCGCGGAGCCCAGGTTGATGTCAGCGGACAAACGGGGAACACGGATTCCTTCCGCCACCGCTTCGACGTTACCGGCAAGGTCGGTCGCACGGACCAGAAATACGGGAGTCTCTCCGGTTACGGCTTGGTAGATGTATGACGTTTCATCTGTTCGGTACAGTACCGTGCGATAGCGATTACCACCGTCGGTCGAAACCAGCAGCGAATACTTTGCAACTCCGCTGCCGGTCGCGTCGTCGGTCGACGTCCATTTGACTTCGTAGCGATTGCCGCCGATCGCGGTCACCGTCGTGGTCGAAGTCGGCGCGACCGCGTCGAGCGTTGCCGACGTAACGAGACTATCGATCGGCGCACCGCCATCGATGATCGTCCGCGCAGTCATATCGATCTTGTCGCCGGTGGCGGGTACGGCGCTGGAACCGGCTGCCTCGGTGTTGTTCACGGCAACCCAGAACCCGACCGTGGCTTTTTCGCCGGGTTGCAACAGCCCGATTGCCGGATCGACCGGCGGCAGTCCGTCGCGACCATCAATCGCTCGCAACAAATACGACGCCACCCGCGTCGTCGCGTCCACTCCGGCGGTCACTTGCAAGACGTATCCGTCGCTATCGGTCAAATCAAACTCGCCGACAAAGTTGGGACGTCCCGGGGGAAGTTGGATACTGCGGTCGCCCAGTTGGATATCCGCAAGTTGGAAACTGCGTTCATCCAGGGTGTCATCCAGCGGAACCAGGATGCGGATCTCGCGGACCGCATCGGTGGAATCGCTGTCGTAGGTCGACGTCACGGTGTACGGCAACGGCGTTTCAAACGGGACGTAATTGACGTTGCCGTAACCGCTGGGTCCGGTCAGTGTCGTCGTGTCGCCGACATTCGCGCCCAGATCATCTAGATTAAAAATCACCTGCTCGGGCGTCTCGCCGGCGTCATACAGCGACGGCGGGCCGCCGCGAAGTTTGAAAGTCGCAAAGGAGGTCGGGTGGCTCAAGCCCTGGTCGTATTCTTCAAACGATGGCACTCCACCCCCTGAGTTAACATCTGGAGTGTGGCCGTAATAACCGCGCAACAATTCGACCAGCTTCGACAGCCCTTTCTCGGCGCTGGCCAAATTCGCCGTCGCATCGTCCACAATTCCGCTGCCGGTTTCACCACCCAGCAAACCGCCAATCACGGTAAAGAATGAATTGATACTCGTGGAACTCACCGAGGCGGTCGGCGGTACGTCTTCCGGACGCAGCAACCCGTTTTCCACCAACGCCGTCAGGTACAAGTCGACGAACGCGTCGGCATCAGCGGCAAAGGTCGCCAAAGCCGAGTACGCGCGCTCATACAATTTGTTATCATCGCTGACGTCACCGCCCAGGATCGCGTCCCGCAAACGAAGCGCTTCGTCTGTCTGGTACTCGACGTATTCGTCCGTCGTCATCGGTGTCGCGGCGGCGGCGACGTAGAAATCGAATCCCAAATCTTCCAAATCAAAGGGACTGAGGTTTTTCAAAAAGTCCGGGTCCTCTTCTATCTTTTGCCGGAATCCCGGATAAACCGTTACGGCGCCTCCGACTTCGGAAACGCCCTGATTTGCCAAATCGACAATCACACCGCGAAGTGTGAACACGCCGTCCAAATTCAGCTCTGGTGAGACGCCGCTAAAGTCATACGTTGAAATCGAGTCGAACAGCGGGGCGACCGTCGCACCATCGCCGCGCAATCCGCCGGCAAACTCCACCGCGTTGCCGGGAATAAGATCCGGGCGTCGATTTTTGATGTTCGGAAACGCATACTCAACTAGCGTGTACGGCGTGTCCACGTTGGCCAGGTTTTGTACGGCGAATCCGTAGGCTCCCGTCGCACCGATATCGATCTGGCTGGGTCCTCCGACACCGACGTTGACTTCCAAGGGATCGACAGCATCGATTTGAAATCGGTACGGATCGACAGCGATCCGACCGTCGGGGTGCAGGACTTGGACGTCATACAGCCCATGTGGCGCGTCTCGCAGATCGAACACGGCGACAATTTTGGTTGCGTTGACACGTCTGACGGCCACCGGAGCAAACTCGGCCAGCGTCGGACGAACCAAACGCACTGCGGCCTGTTCCGGAAACTCTGCGCCACTGATTGTTACCGTTACATAACGATCATCCCCGCCCGAGTCGGGCGTCACATTCGTAATGCCAAACGGTAACCTTGTTGCCCCCAGCGTGACAGGATACTCGTGACGCTGATTCGGATCATACGGGTTGTCTTCCAAATCAATCCGCACTCCGGCGCGCGCGAGCACAAAGTATCGGCCGCCAAGTGTTTCCGGAATGATAAGAGTCTGGTCGGGTTTCAAGTAACCTTCGTATGCGGCGTCATAGTCAAGAGGTGATGGCAACCGTTCATAGGCCGCATACAGTTCGTGCGATCCGACGTCCGTGGTGCTGTCCAAATCAATCTTGATCGTTTGGCCCGGCGAAACGTCCAACTGATACAGGCGAGACACCCCGACAGCCAATTGGTCCTCCAGCGGAATGTCCAGACGCAGCAGCGGAACCGTCACGTTCAATTCGTCCGCCGAGGCGGATTGGTTGTTGCGGTTGTTTTCGCCCTCGACGACGTCATCAAAAACGTCCGTTCGGACAATGATTCGATAACCATCGGGAAGCACCGCGGGGACCTCGAAATCGAGTGCAGCCGTGTAGGATTCGCCCGGCTGAACGGTTCGAACCTGAGTCGTTTCCACCCGACCGAGCAATTTGTCTCCGATATCCCAAACGCTGTCACTCGACAAATAAACCGCATCGGCAATGCGGGCTTGCGCCTTGGCTTGGCCGCGATTTTCGACCGTCCAGGAAACGGACAGTACATCGCCCACCAGACCCGAGGTCGGCGCTGTAATCGCGACGACTTGCAGGTCGGATGGTGGCGGCTGGACGATCAGCACGGGAATGTCGGACACCGTGATGTTGTTGTCCTCGTTGACCTCCAAAACCTGTCCGTCGGGACGCGCGCCGCCGAGCGAAAAGTCGGTCGAAACGATCAGGAAATAATCGCCGGTGATCCCGCGTGGCATTCGGAAGCTGCCGCTGATTTCACCACTTTCGCCCGCCCCCAACGCCTCTTCCCGTTTGATTTGACCGAGGTAATGATCGCTTGATGGATCCAGCAATCGGTCCCGCGACAGGTACACGCGGTCGAAGAACGGGACCTGAGTATCGGGAACGACTCCGCCATCGTTACTGTAGGTGTAACGGAACGTCAGATCCTGGCCGACTTCGATGGCATTGCTGGTGGGATTGGTGGGGTTGACGTACTCGACCAGATCCACGACCAAATCGGGCGCCGGGACGAATTGGACGTCCACATCGACAATCGCTTGGTTGTCGCCTTCGTCGTTAAACTCTTCAACCGAATCGGCGGTACTGACCAGACGCGCCCAGCCCTCCGCGATCGGATACGGCAGCGTTGAACTGGCACTACGTGGTGCGAACACCGCATCGGTTTCGGCGATCACGTGGAACGCGCCACCGATATTGTTGGGAATACGGACCTGCAGCGTCACGTCATAGCTCTCGCCGATCCCCAACACGCCGTCGCGGCGGAACTCACCCAACATCACGTCGTAACCATCGGTTGCGGTGTCCAGCGACAGGTAAACCCTATCGTTCCAGCGATCGACTCGCGTCGCCCGTGTACCATCGTTCGTCACAGTAAAGCTGACGTCCATCAAGCTGCCGCTGGACGGATCGGTGGGAGAAGTTGCCAGGTTCGAGATCACCAGGTTCGGTTCGGCGTAGGTGATGTCGATGATGTCGGAGCTGGCAAAGTTGTTTGCCTTCTGGCCATCTTCCCAGGCCTGGTCTTGAAACGACTTAGGCCAAGTCGGAAAGCCACTCTTGCCAAAAGCGGTAAGGATCGGCAATCCGTATCGGTTGATGGAGACATTGGTGAATACGTGCGCGTACCAGCGACCACTACTTCCCGGCGGCGAATTGACGATCAGTGAATCGTTGTACGTTTCACCGGGTTGTAGCGGCGCCGTCAACGTGTGTCGTTTCGAACCGACCAGAACCACACGAGTGGGATCGAAGACGGGATCCTTGGACAGATAAACGTACTGACGCAACGATTGGGTGACTTCGTTGGTGGCGTAGGCGCCGGTATTTTCCACGGTCCAATTGACGGTGATGGGTTCACCGGACTGGCTGGTCGGCGAAGCCGTCACCGTCGTGACAGTTAAGTCGGAGATCGCGTCAACAACGTTTGCCGCCGCCGAGCCGACGTTGTTGTCGCCAAAGGGACCTTCGTAAACTTGGACCAACGAATTCGTCGGGCCTGCCAGAATCGCTCGCAGCTCACTCTGCGAAAACTTTTTCAGATCCGAAATCTGTGTTTCGCCGATCGGCTTGCCCGTTGCCGCCTCGACCCGTTTGAGAACCGCCGCGACTTCATCCAGGAACTTCTGTTCCTCGGTCATCGCGATTCGTGGATCGACGTTGGTGCGTACCAGGAAGTGACTGCCGCGAGCCGTCGGAGGCAAGGTGAAATCAGCTTGTTGCGAATATTGTTCACCCGGCTGCAGACGGCCGGAGTGGGGAAGCGCAAAGACCAATTGGTCGCCGCTATCAAAGACGTCATCCTCGGAAACATAAACAGCGTCCGCCCAGTTTTCTCTGTCTGTTGCCGCAGTCCCAATGTTGTCGACGGTCCATGTCAAAGATACTTTTTCTCCGCCGACAATCGGATCATTGGCACTGTCAACGTTCAGCGATCGTACACGCAGGTCGGCCGGCGGAGTCAACAACAAGTTGATCGGTGTACTGCCATAGTTATTCCCGTCCAAATCATTAGGCGCATCGGGATTCGTGTTTTCGGCGAACGACGTTTCATAGACGCTGCGGTAACCGTCCGCATAAACAGTAAGGAAATATTGCCCGGTCAAACCCTTGGGAATCGAAACGCTGGTTTCCGCTTCGTAGAACTCCCCGACTTCCAATACGCCGCTGTGACGATAGGTTCCGATCAGCCGGTCTCCACGCGCCGGTTTGGGACCATCCAACCCCAATGTCAACCAAATCTGGTCAGTCCAAGCAGCGGGATCGGTCGGTCCCGCTCCCCGGTTATCGACTTTGTATCGAACCGTAATCGAGGAACTGTCGAAGGCGTCGCCGGGTCCACTGATAAAGTCCACGACCAGGTCGGGTGGTGGAACCGGATTGGCATCGATCGCAACGGCCGCGGCATCACGGTTGTTTCCGTCATTGGGAAACTCGTCGACCTGATTCCTCGCATCGGCCTCGACCAGCACAAACCAGTTGCCCGAGATCGCTCGGGAAATCAGAAACGACCCCTGACTGCTGTACTCGTTCGGTCCGCCCGATTCGGAACCCAAGTGCGCGAGCGCTGATCCGTTTTGGATTTCACCCAACAGGATCGCCCCCGCAGTGCTGCTGGACGACGATGACAACCAAACCCGGTCCACCCAGCGGCTGCCGCCCGAAGGCGTGTCGGCGGTACCGGCGTTCCGAACCGTGAACTGAACATCCAAGATGGTTCCTGCAGTGATCGAACCGGGGTAGCTGCTGCTGACGCTGACCTGCAAATCGGGACGGGCTCGCAAATTCAATTGAAACGGCTGAGAAAAAGTGACGTTATCCGTCTCGTTGGTCTCCAGCACCTTGCTGTAGAAATCCGTTTGCACATAAACCCGAAACTGACCGGTCGCCCGCGGCAGCGTGACGAGTTCAGTTCGCTCGATCGATAGGCCCGGCGCCAGCGGCTCGGTCACCTTAAAAAGCCCCAGATCAAATGTCTGGGTTTGGCCCGTGTTCGGATCGGTCGACTGAATATAAACACGATCGGTCCAGCCGGGTTCGGTTGCACCGTTGGCGTCCGCCGCGTCGTTAGTAACCGTCCAGCCAATTTCAATCTGCGTGCCGTCATCAAAGCCTTCCGGCGAATTAGGAATGACGATCGAGTCATCCGCGACGATCAAGTTGGCCGAAGGCGGAATGTATAACACATCAAAGGCCTCGCTCAGATTCTGGTTACCGCCAAATGCGTCATTCCCTCCGTAGATAAATTCGTAGGGGCCCCCGGTACGAACATAGATGTAATATTCCCCGTCCAAGTCACGCGGCAAATCAAATGTTTCCGTTCGCGTGTAAGAACCATCGACCGAAAGAGCACCGCCGTGATTGCTGCTGCCGATCAAACGTAATCCCGTCCCATTCGTATTCTTGGACACGTAGATGTAGTCGGTCCAGGCGTCCCTGTCGGTGGTCGCGATACCGCGGTTTCCGATCGTCCACGTCACCTCCAAGGGCATTCCCGACGTCGGCACAGAAGACGTGTTGACCTGGACCGTGTCGACAAACAAATCGCTGTACGGTTTGGTTGAAATGTCCACATTGTTGGCAGGCGATCCGCTGTTTGTCGCGTCGCCCGGTAATTCAAAGACGACATCATCGATATCGGTTTGAACAAACACCGTATATCGGCCGTTGGTCCGCGCCGAGAGCGGAATGATTTCGGTACGAGAGTACGACATGCCACTTGGTACCGAACCAAGGTGTTCGTACTGGCCGAGAATGATGTCGTCCGCGTCGCCTAATACTCCGTCGTTTGACAAGACAACACGGTCAAACCATCGCGTCTGACGCCCCGGACCGGCGCCGACATTTTGAACCGTCCATGATACCGTCAGGTCGACCGGATCGCCGATAATCAAGTCCGGCGCAATGACTTCGCTGACCGTCAGATCGGCGTAAGGATAACTGGTCACGTCGATCTGCAACGTTGCAATCCCCGTCACTTCGCCCGCGCCCTCGTTCACCATGTTGTCGGCGTCGGGGACAACCAACAAATATTTGGCGCCGGAAATGCCATCGGGCAACGACACGGTCGCGTTCCGATTGGACTGCGCACCGACAACCAGATTTGAAGTGACAGATTGCTGTCCAAGCACTACATCATCGTTGGACAGTACATCGTCGGCGGACAAATAGATGCGTTCCGTCCACGTTGCTGTTGCAGTGGCGTCTCCGTCATTTTGCGTCACCCAGCTGAACGACAATGATTCGCCACTGGTTGGCGTTGCACCGGGGTCGAGTGCCAGATTGAAGGATACTAAATCCGGAAGCGGCTTTTGAGAGACGTTGACCTGGAAATTACTGACCGTGACATTGTTGCCCTCAGCCGTCGGTTCGTTGACGCGATTGGTGACGTCGGTTTCAACGATGATGTAATAGTTTCCCTCAGCGATGCCGGCCGGAATCACAGGGCTGGCGGTCAAAGTGTAAGACGCGTTGGAAGCGAGGTTGCCGTTGCGCGTGAAGCTTCCCAGTAGCGTGTCGCTACCGCGGATCTGGTCGGTGCTCAGATAGACGCGATCGACCCAGCTGTCGACCAACGTGGTCGCGGTGCCGTCGTTGCGAACACGCCACGTGACGTCAAAGCTGTCGCCCAAGAACGCCGAGTTGCCTGCGGAGATCGCGTCGACGATCAAGTCCGCCGGCGGGTCAGCCAGGTTGATTGTGATCACGCCGGAAAATGAATTGTTTGTTTCACTTTGTTCGTACACCTGGTTGCTGTAATCCGACCGGATGAAGACGTAAAAGTCACCGGAGATCCCAAAGGGTATCGATGCTTGGATCGATGCAGTGTAGTGATCGCCTTGGGCGAGATTCAAATTGTGTGTCACCGATCCGAGAAACAGATCATCTGAACCACCGTAGACATTGTCTGCCGACAATACCACGCGATCAGTCCACGGTTTCGCAGCGGTCGCGCCGCCGTCGTTTTGAACGGCCCACTGAATCGTGACAACATCGCCGTTGTCCGCTTGTCCAGGAATGGTTGCCGATGAAAACTCCAAATCGGGCGAGGCAAAGGTGACGGTTCCATTGAACACGTCTTCGACCGGTTCACCAACGATGCCATCGGCGTCTTGGTCCATCGCGTTTCCCGACAAGTCGGTGATGTTAGGACCAACTTGGAAGCTGTAGACTCCCTGTGCAGTTTGTGTTCCGAATGAGACCCGGACTTTGTCGATGTCCATCGCAATGACTTGGCTGACGGGGATCGGCCCGGCGGGGCCGGTCAGAATGAAGTCCTGGGGCGTGAAGCTGGATAGCGTGATCGCTTCGTCAAAAACGATGTCAATAAACGCGTACGGCTTGGTAACAAAATCTGGAGTGTACGATTCAACCTGTAACCCCGATGCATCGATCGCAAAGGAGGCATGGAAGACGTCTTGGATCGGTTCACCCGCGATGCCATCGCGATCTTGGTCCATCGCAAGTCCGCCGAAGTCGTCGATATTGGGTCCGACGGAAATCATGTATTGGCCGCTGGTGACTTGCGGCGCAAACGACAAGACGATCGAACGTGGACCGGACGGTTGCATGTCGTCGATCACAATCGGGCCGTTTGGACCGATCAAGCTGACGTCGCTGGTTGTCAAACTGTTTAATCGAATCGGTTCGCTGAACGTCACTTCGGCGGTGCTGACACCGGGGCCGCGCGTTCCCGTGGGGGTGAACTGGCTGACGAATGGTCCTCCGCCGGCAACTTGAATGCTGCCGACGTAACGATCCTCGATCTCTCCAACCGTTGCATCACCGTCTCCGTCCATCGCGACTCCGGCCGGGTCGGTGATGTCAGGCCCGATAAAGATTTGATAGTCACCGTCCTCGGTCGATCGTTCGACCTTGACACGATAGGTCGTCGCGTCGATTTGTTGGACGGCTGTTACAACAACCTGGCCTCCGGGACCGACCACACGTGCATCCGACGTTGCAAAACTGCTGGGATCGATCGGAACGTTAAAGGTAACCGTGAACTCTTCGAGCGCTCCGTTGATCGCCCCAGTTGGTGATTGCGAGACGACCTTCAGCGGATCGCGCGCCACGCTGATTTGACTGATGTAGCGGTCTTCGATGTTTTCTCCGCCGATTCCATCATTGTCTTGGTCAAGTCGATTGCCCTGGAGATCGGTCAAGTCTGGGGAGACGACCAATTCGTAGACGCCGTCCAGCGGTTGTGGCGGGAACGTCAATCGATACGTTGTGTAATTCCCGTCGACCGGCGAGACATCCAGCGCGCGAATCG
>JAGQPO010000816.1 GCA_020426665.1 Planctomycetales bacterium | reverse complement strand
GTGAAATGCGACCGGTCCGTGAAATGCGACCGGGCGTCGAAATGCTTGCGAATCGGCCCGCGAAATGCTTGCGGCCAGTAAATTCAGGGCATTTCTAGCGGATTTTACGTTTGCGTGGCAACTGACCAGAACACCCAAGGCCCCGCGCCAGCCAATTTAAAGAAACTTTTTGGTTGTTTTTGCGAAGAGCCGTTGACGCTTAACTGCACCAACTCTACATTCTCGCCCTCCCACAGGACAAACGTCCTGCAGGGATCGTTCGTCGGAGCCGATTAGATGAGAATTCTAAACCGACTTAGACGTGTCGATCTGTCCATCGTTTCATCCCCCCTCGATTTCTGGAAAGCAAGCAGTGTCAGCCGGAGCCAACGAAGTTATTCGGATTCGTATGGAAGCATACGATCACTCCGTGCTTGATCAGAGTGCCCAGGAGATCGTGGACACGGTTAAACGGACTCACAGCGAAGTGCACGGGCCGATCCCGTTGCCGACTCGCGTTGAGCGTTACACCGTGCTTTCAAGTCCTTTTGTGAACAAGAAGGCTCGTCAACAATACGAGATTCGCACACACAAACGGCTGATTGATATCGTCCAGGCAACTGCCAAGACGATTGAAGCGTTGAACAAGCTGAGTCTGCCCGCAGGGGTGGATATCAAAATCAAAGCTTCGGCTCGATAGTACGGTTGTCGCTTGTGGCGACGGTCCGTCTTGGCCCACTTGCGTAGGCGTTGTGGGTTGATGTCCCAGATTAATTTAGGTTCGGTATTCCGTATGGACGGATATCGCTCCCGATAACCCAGGTGGTTGTTTTTCCTCAGGCTTTGACCTGATGCGGAGCTCCATCTTGCGGTTCGGGGTGATGAGTTCAAAACCCAGATACGAGCGATACAGAAGGCCGCGGCGAGAGTCGTGGTGCTAGAGCTATGTCACCATCAATACTTGGTCGCAAAATCGGCATGACCCAGATCTACGAAGAGGACGGTACCGTCGTCCCCGTAACCGTAGTTCAAGCGGGTCCTTGCAAGGTGCTCCAAATCCGCTCGATCGATCGCGACGGCTATGCCGCCGTTCAGTTGGGTTTTGAAGACAAGCCACGTCGCCTTGCAAGCCGCGCCGAACGCGGGCATGTTGCCAAGCTCGACAGCAAACGCTCCAAGCAGCGTGCCGACGCCGGCGTCGAATTGGTCGAAAAGGCTGGTTGCGAACCACAACGATTCATTCGCGAGTTCCGTGGCGAGACTGATCTATCGGTCGGCGGCCAGGTGACGGTCGAGGCGTTCGACGGAATCAGTCGCGTCGACGTGACGGGAACGAGCAAAGGCCGCGGTTTTTCCGGTGTGATGAAGCGCCATAACTTTGGCGGTCAACGGGCAACCCACGGTGTCAAGAAAGTCCACCGTCACGCCGGGGGCACCGGATGCAGTGCTTCGCCGAGTCGCCTTTTCAAAGGGGTTCGCATGGCCGGCCAGTACGGTAACACAAGAATTACAACGCGGAACCTGAAGTTGGTGCGAGTGATGCCCGAGGACAACTTGCTGTTGATCCAAGGTTCGATCCCCGGTCCCAACGGTGGGTTGGTGACGATTCGTCAAACGAACAAAGTGGGTTAGTCCAGATGGCAACGCTTCCAATCGTCAATGAAGCCGGCCAAGAGGTCGGGAAATACGAAATCGACACCGCGGAAATTGCGGATCGCGTCAGCAAGCAACTGTTGCATGATGCCGTCGTGATGTACCAGGCCAACAATCGCCAGGGTTCGCACAGCACACGAACCCGCGGCCAGGTCAGCGGCACGAACAAGAAAATGTACCGTCAAAAAGGTACCGGTCATGCTCGCGCCGGGGCAAAACGCACGAACGTGCGGCGAGGCGGTGGTGTGGCTCGGACGGTCAAGCCACGAGATTACAGTTACCGGTTGCCCAAAAAGGCACTGCGTCGGGCGACCCGCATGGCGATTCGCAGCAAAATCGATGACGGTGAATTGCTTGTGATTGACCAGTTGGCATTCGACGGACCCAAGACGTCTCGCATGGCGTCGGTACTCAAGGCGTTGGGATTGGAAGCAACAACGACCCTGGTTGCGACCGCCGACGCGGACGCTGCCGTCTACAAAAGCGGCCGAAACATTCCGGGCGTCGACGTTTATCCGGTTCGGCAGCTCAATGCACTGACGGTGCTGAAGCCGCATCGGATGTTGGTGACCAAG
>JAGQPO010000815.1 GCA_020426665.1 Planctomycetales bacterium | reverse complement strand
GGACTTTGGCATCGCTTTGATGTCGTCCAGGGTGAGTTGTTTGGGTTTGCTGATCAGGCCGCCGATTTCAAGGCGATAGTCCTGGTAATCAAACTCCGGAACTCCGTAATGCTGGACCGAAAACACTTGGTCCTGCGGCGTTAACCAGTCCTCAACGACCTCCCAGTCCAAACGATTGGGAGGCGTGCGAGGTTCGTCGCTGAACGGTACCAATTCGCCCTCGCCCGCGACCGCGGCGAACGAAGGCGAACAATGCGCGAGCCAAGCCATGAACCCGGTCGTTGAGAGTACGGAATGCTTGATCGCGTCGCGGCGATTGGAGGTGCCTGGCATTGAATTTCGATTTCAGCGAGGAATTGAAGAAATGGGAATGGACCGACCGCTATTGTAGGCGGAACGATCGCGGGCGGTCGATCATTGCTTGGAAGGGTGAAGCGAAATCTGAATCTTACTCTCCTTTCCGGCTTCTACCTTGACCGTTTCGCTCTTACGCAGGTCGCCGGCCGGGTGGACGACGTCCAACCGGTACTCGCCGGGAGGCACGTCCCGAATTTCAAAGTTCCCGTCCGTGCCAGTCAACGCGAACCAGGGATGATCGAACACGAATACCCAGGATCGCATCGCAGAGTGGAAAACACAATCGATTGAGTACGGCTGGCGAATTCCCGATGCCTCGGCAAATTCCACCAGATGTTCGGAACCGACCGGCATGTTGATGTTAAATGGTTTTTTGGGGTGGGACGTTCTGACGTTGTGGACGTGATCGTCGCTGTTGAGAAATCGAATCTGATCGCCGGCCCTGATCGCCACGGTTTCGGGGATAAATTGAAAGTTCTTCTGATCAACCGTTGTCGTCGATGGTTTGCGGCCGTCATCGGGTGCCTTTAAGCCACGTTTGGAAATGGCGACCACAGCCTCGGCAATCGCACCGGTTTTGGCATTGCGAATGTAGTATCGGCCCAGTCGCCAGGGATGTTGTGGATCGGCAACGTAAACGATGGTGCCTCGAATGGTTCCCGTCGTTGCAGTGGCAGCGCTATTGGGTTGCTCGGCCCGTATCGAACCGGACCAGACAAGTAAACTGAATAACACAGCAACTCGAATTATTGACAAACGTTTCACTCGATGACGATTGGTTTGGAGGGAAAGGATGGGGAATGGATCTCGTGAATCTTTCCGTCGGTGCTTTCGATCACGTACACTCCGCCGATGCGGGCGCTAATGGTAGCCGATGCATCGGGCGCAACGCGAATGGCACGACCGCGACGACCGGCCGGGGTGATCGGAAACGCGGTCAATTCGGAATTCGATTGATTTTTCAAAATCAACTCCGCCCGCCAGCGTCCCGGATTGGGATTGGAATGAACCGCGGGTGTCATGTTTAATTTTTTGGGCGGGTGAGTTGCCGAAAGTTGTCGCGTCAGTTGGTCGACCAATTCGGAAGGGACGGAGTTGATGACGTTTTTCCGTTCAACGGCGATGCCATTTTCGTATGGAAGATCCTGGTGGTCGTAAAGTTCACGGGCCATGACCTGGCCGCTGGGAAAATCACGCCATTCGATCAATCGATAACGGTCGGTGCGCATCGAATATCCCATGTACTCCCGGCCGTCGTGAAGTCGATAATACTGGCTGACCGCTTCTTCATGAATCGTGTCGTCGGGATTGTTCAATACCGGCTTCAGACTTTTACCATCCACGAAATCAGGGATCTCAATTCCAGCTAAATCACAAAGCGTCGGATACAAATCCATCAGTTCGGCCAACGCCTGGGTCTGCTTACCCGCCATCGTCATGCCGGGACTTGCGATGATCAATGGAACGCGGGTGTCGATTTCGTAGTTGGTCATTTTTCCCCAGCCGCGATTTTCGCCGAGCTTCCATCCATGGTCGCTCCATAGCACCACGATGGTGTTGTCCGCCAACCCTTGTTCGTCCACTGCATCAAGCAGTCGACCGATCTGGGCATCGATGTAGCTGACACATGCGTAGTAGCCGTGGATCAGGGATCGACGTTTTTCCTCGGACAGTTCTCGATCCATCCATGGTGCCGGCATGTCGATCAAGTCAACATAGTGTGACAGTTCGCTGTTGTTGCTGGGCGCGTACGGTGGCGTGTCAGCAATCACGTGCTGGTCGATGGACACCGGCAGCGATTGGGGATCGTGAAGGTCCCAGTACTTCTTCGGCGCAACCCAAGCCAGGTGCGGACGGATGTAACCCATCGCCAAAAAGAATGGTTCGGAGGATTTGCCCAAGCGTCGCAAGTCCTCGATCGCCATGTCGGTCCGGGCACCGTCCAGCAGTTCATTATCGGGCAAGTCCGGCGCCGCGGTGCTGGGGCGACGAAGATTGTTTTGTCGCCAATCATTCTTTGCAAGCTTCTCCATTTCCGACTGCACCAGTTTGTCGGTGCCTTCGGGATAGGGGTCCGGTAGCCGGCGGAGCGGCCGAATCGGTTCGCTCCACGATTGTGGGTCCGGCGTTGGGTTGTGATAGATTTTGCCGTGGCTGACCGCCGTGTATCCAAATTTGCGGAACCACTGTGGCATCGTCACCGCATCGGGGATGGCTTCGCGAAAGTGAATCGGCAGAGTCCATACGCCAAGCTTGTCCGGGCGCAGCCCCGTCATCAAACTGGCTCGCGAGGGGTTACACACCGCGACTTGGCAATACGCACGGTTGAACTGCATGCCTCGTCCGGCCAGTCGATCAATATTGGGGGTGATCGCATGGGTGTCTCCATAGCAGCCGATGTTGGGTCGCAAGTCATCCACGGCGATAAAAAGAATGTTCTTTTTTGTAGACGCCTCGCGTTTCGTCTCATCCTGGTTGGCGGCAGCAGGGCCGGCCTGGCCAACAGCAAGCATCAGTATTAGGAGTCGGATGAGCTTTTGCATGAGAGTTTAAGTGCTTCGCACAGGTTTCATTTTGGGGTACGACGGACTTCCAGTCCGTCGAAAAGCGTCGGAATCGACGGACTTCCAGTCCGTCGTACAAAGCTGACTCAACCCTAAAGTTTAATCTGGACGGAGCACTAGACGTTTGTTTTGATTCGGGAGAGTGCCTTGAACAGGATATCTACTGATCGGCTAATCACGGCGGGCCACGAAAAAGATTATACTTGATGCCCACGCGTACGCACTTTTGATCACGTGGTCCACTAAATTGTGTTGTCCATTTTGCGACGATTCGCAAGAGATTCGTTGTCGGCCAACGACGGTCTCGATCAAAGAAACCATCCAACCAATGTTGCAGGTACGAATCCGATGTTCAAAGCTAACCACCGTCGTGCGTTTCTTGTTGCATCGGCAAGTGGCTTTGCAGGTCTGCACTTCGGGACCCCCGCGAGAGTGCGGGCGGATGAATTGAACAGTACCAATCGCGCGCGTGGTGGCGGGCGGGCAAAGTCGGTGATCTTGTTTTTCTTATGCGGCGGGGCTTCGCATGTCGACACCTGGGACATGAAACCTGATGCGCCGGTCGAGTATCGTGGTCCGTTTCAGTCAATCGCAACATCGGCTCCTGGTGTTCGATGTTGCGAACATTTGCCGATGCTCGCCTCTCAGGCACACCATTTGGCGGTGATTCGTTCGGTGTGTGGTACGGTGAACACGAATGATCATCACGCCGGCTACTATTACAATCTCACTGGCCACGTTCCCGATGCGTCATTCAAAATCCAGGGCAATGACCGCCGTCCCTATGCAGGCGACTGGCCTTTCATCGGTTCGGTCGTCGGATCACGCCGATCGAATCAACAGGGATTGCCTGGCGCGATCACCCTGCCGCACAAGCCCAGTCGGTTACCCTACACGCGTCCCGGTCAGTTTGCAGCTCGGCTGGGCGTGGAGTTTGACCCTTTGTACGTCCAGGGCAGCGTCGACGAACCGCTGAAGTTTCAAGTGCCGTCGCTTGTTCTCGCGGGTGACGTGACGACGGAACACCTGCTGTCGCGTCAACAATTGCTAAAACAGCTTGATGTGGCGCGAAACCGGTTTGATCACTCCCCGGTCGAACAGACTTGGAAGAAGCATCAGCAACGAACTCTCGATCTGATTTTGTCATCCACGGCCACCAAGGTGTTTGATCTGGAAAGTGAAAGCGAATCAACTCGCGCACGTTACGGAACGAGCGTCAATGCGATGAGTTTGTTGCTGGCCAGACGACTTGTCGAAGCGGAAACGCCGTTTGTGACTGTGTTTTGGAAAGAGAACGAAGCGATCAAGGACCAGTGCAAAAGTGCCGGCGGTTGGGACACACACGGCAACAATTTCGAATGTTTAAAGAACCATTTGTTGCCGGAGTTCGATCGCGCATTCTCCGCTTTGATCGAAGACTTACAGCAGCGGAATTTGTTGGACCAGACACTGTTGCTTGTCAACAGCGAGATGGGGCGGACGCCTAAGATCGGCGACCCGCGATCCGGCGGTGTCAGTGGAGCCGGCCGTGATCACTGGACCCATTGTCAAAGCGTGCTGATGGCCGGCGGCGGCATCCAAGGCGGCCGGACTTATGGTTCGAGCGACCGGCTGGGTGAGTATCCCGAGCAGCATCCGCTGACACCGGCCGACATTGCAAAGACTGTTTACTACGCGGCGGGCATCGATGACCTAAGAGCCCGAGACTCTCAAGGTCGCCCCTATAACTTGCTTGATGAAGGTCAGCCTATCAAGGACTTGTTTGGTTAGAGCATTTTTAGAAGCGAATTGGAATGTCGCCGGACACTCCGGGGCCGGTTTGGTCGACCTAGGAGAGTTCGGCGACGGAGTACGGCAATTTTGAAAATCCGGTAAGGACGACTAAGGTTTGGCAATCCACCGACGAACAGTGGCGGCGTCGGCGAGATTCCATATCCGAATTTCGCCGTCGAACGAACCACTGGCGATGTGACGATCGGCGTCATCCGAGAGTCGCGGCTTGAAACATGCCGACAATACCCAATCGCCGTGCCCCTTGAACTCTTGAACGATCTTGTTGTTCGTCAAGTCGATTCGCAACAGTCGCTTATCGGAGCACGGTATCAGCACTTCGTTGTCGTTGCGGACCAGCTTGTAGCCTTCACCACCCACTCCGATTTCCGCGACCTTTTTCCCATTTTCAATGTTCCAGCGATGCAGTTTGTTGTCGGCGCCCACCGAGATGACCTGCTTTTGGTCGCCGAGGATAGAAACACCCCGTACATTTGCCCCGTGTCCCAGGTAGCTGGTGAGCAAAGCGCCCGTTGCTCCGTCGAAGACCTTGACCGACTTGTCTCGACTGGCGGACGCCAAACGCGAACCATCGTCACTCCATGTGACCGCGTTGACCCAATCCGCATGACTGGCGATCGTCCGCACTTCCTCGAGAGTGTCCACGTTGACGATGCGAATTGTACTGTCGGCAATTGCAACGGCAATTTCATGGGTGCCGGGTCGATAGGCAACGTCCAACACCACATCCCCGGCGCGCGCGACGACGCCTTTGATCCGGCCCGATTCGAATTCAATCAAACGCACTTCACCACTTCGTCCCGGTTCACCACAACCGACGGCCAAAGTTTTGCCGTCTGCTGAAAACGCCAAGGCGAAGATTCGTTGCCCGACGTTCTTGATTCGTCGAACGAGTTTCGCGTCCGTTGCATTCCAGATTGCCAACTCGTGATAGCCACCGGTGACGATCAGTTTACCATCAGGAGAAAACTCCGTCGCAGTGATGGGAATCGTTTGGCTGTAGACTTCCGGTGGATCCGCGTACCGGTGCGGAGGAATCACGATCGCCAAAGGTTGGCTAGCGTCATCGCCGTCGAATTTTGCCCCTTCTACGATCCATCGCTTGACGATTTCAATCTGGTTTGCCGTCAGCGGTTCGTTGTCCGCGGGCATGCGTTCCGATTCGTCGTCGCTGATGATTCGCCGCAGTAATTCGCTGGCATGATCGGCCACGGCAGCGATCGGCGGTTCGCCAGAGTCGCCGGCTTTTAGAAGTTGTTCGTACGTGTCGACACGATATCCTC
>JAGQPO010000814.1 GCA_020426665.1 Planctomycetales bacterium | reverse complement strand
ATTGGTTGCCAGCCAAGCGGCGTCCGCGCCGATACTTTGCGAAACGCCAAACCGCTAGAGCAATTGTTGACGGCAACCGACAAGTCATTTCTTGCCCAGCAAGTTCGGTTGCGAGGCGATGCACGGCGCGGGGCGTTGGTTTTTTATACCTCGGCCGCGGCGTGCGTGAATTGTCACGGGAGTGGTGATAACGCGTCTCCTCTGGGTCCCGACTTGGCGAAACTCGGCGATGTGACCGACGAACACGTTATCGAATCACTTCTCGATCCATCTAAAAAGATTCGCGAAGGTTATCAAACCAACAACATCTTGATGGACGACGGGACCGTTGTTTCCGGATTGATTGCCGAGCAAACCGACGAAATGATCGCCATCCGTTCGGCCTCGGACCTGACCCGCCGGCAAACGTTTGCGCGTGACGAAATCGTTGAAATCAAACCGACAACCAAGTCCATGATGCCCGACGGTTTGGCGGCATCGCTGGGCGACCAGCGAGACTTTTTCGACCTCGCACGATACGTGATGGAGGTTGCCGCCGGCGGACCGGACCGCGCGGCATCATTAAAACCATCCGCCGATCAGTTGAATGTCAAAGATGACTCGGTCGATCTGGACCATGCCGGAATCATCGGCGGACTGCGGTCGCGGGATTTTGATGCCGGCAAAGCGATCTATCACGGCTACTGCTTCAATTGTCACGGTAACGATGGTAACACTCCGTCGTTACCGACAGCCCGAGCGTTTGGCACACAGAAACTAAGGTTCGGCAATGACCCCTATCGCATGTTCATGACATTGACACGTGGTAACGGCCTGATGGCCCCGATGTCACATTTGACTCCCAAAGAACGATATCAGGTCGTTCACTACATCCGCGAACAATTCATGAAGCCGACCAACCCGGATTATTTCAAGGTCGACAAGGAATACTTGGCGACTTTGCCAAAGGGAGACAAAGACGGTACCGAAATCGAAAACGTGACGCGTGACTTTGGACCCGCTTTGGCTTCGCAATTGGAACGCAAGTTCAGTAGCGTGTTGACCGTCAAAGTCGGCTCGATCACCGTTTCCTATGATCTGCACACGATGAACCAGGCCGCGATCTGGCGCGACGGTTTTCTTGATCTCAGCAATACTCAACACGTGCGTGGACGCGGCGAGGGGACCGCAATCCCGGACGGCCAGGCGATCGTCGGATTACAGGGTTGGCAATGGGGCCATGATGAGACACTCGATTACTCTCGCGACAATTTGTTGCCACGTGGTCCCATGCCAAAAAGCTGGATGGATTACCATGGGCATCATCTGCACGGCGACAAGCTCACGCTTCGATACTCCATTGATGGTCGAGACATCAGCGAGTTCCCTGTACCCGGTCCGCAACCTGATTCGATCCGACATTCGCTACAGATCGGGCCTGGTCGATCACTCGTTCTCGCAGCTGCGACGGGCGATCAGGCGTGGCGGCGTCGGATCATTCTTAAATCCGATGGCACGCAGACGGAGGGGAATTCCGGGGATGCGGAGCACACATTTGCGATGGTCGGCGATGATTCCAGTGGCCAGCTCGGCGAGTTTTCGTTCGTCGCGGTCAATGGAGACGTTACGGGGATGCGATGGACCATCGACCCACAAAACCGATTGCAATTGATCATTCCGGCCGATGATGCGGTTCGCCAATTCGATGTGCACTGTATGACCGGACGAGGTGATGATGCATTGAAATTGTGTCTCAGATCGATCGAACAATCTCGGTCGGCTCCGGACCGCGTCGACTTCGATCAACTCACCGGCGGCGGCCCCTTATTGTGGCCCGACGTGTTGACAACGATCGGTTATCCCGGACTACAGCAAGGCGCCTATGTGCTGGACACCATCACCATTCCGGAATCCACGCCATGGAATACTTGGTTCCGTACGTCGGCGTTAGATTTTTTTCCCGATGGACGAATGGCGGTCGCGACGCACGGCGGTGATATCTGGATCGTTTCGGGAATCGACAACGACTTGTTGAATCTGCGATGGAAGCGATTCGCCGGCGGACTGTACGAACCGTTCGGTATAAAGATTGTCGACGGCCACATTTACGTGACCTGCAAAGACCGCCTGACCAAGTTGCACGATAAAGACGAAAACGGAGAAGCGGATTTTTACGAAAGCTTTAGTGCCGACCAGGATGTGTCCGTCAATTTCCACGCCTTCAATTTTGACTTGCAAACCGACAACGAAGGCAACTTCTATTACGCCAAAAGCGGACACGGAACGGATTCGGACATCCCCGGCGCGGTCATCAAAGTGTCTTCTGACGGGTTGCAACGCCAGGTTTATTGCACCGGTTTTCGTACGCCCAACGGCATGGGCAGTTTGCCCGACGGCCGTGTGACCGCCAGCGACAATCAAGGCCAATGGACACCGGCATCAAAAATCAGTGTGTTGAAGCAGGGCGGTTTTTACGGCTGGGTAGGAAACTATTCGATTCCGGGCATGTGGGCGCCCGGCGGCGGTACGATCGATTTGGACAAAGTCGTCGCGCCGGAGACATTTGACCAACCGCTAGTTTGGATGCCGCAAGAATTTGATAACTCGTGCGGCGGAGAGGTATGGGTCGACGATGATCGCTGGGGGCCACTGTCGGGGCGGATGCTGCATACCAGCTTCGGCAAAGGGTGGATGTATTACATGATGATCCAGGATTTCCCGGATGTCTCTCAAGCCGCCATCGTCAAGCTTCCCTTTGATTTCAGCACAGGCATCATGCGCGCCCGCGTGAATCCTGCGGACGGCCAGGTTTATGCAACGGGACTGCAGGGTTGGAACGGCGGCGGACGCGTGGGATTACTAGACAAGGGGATTCAACGCCTCCGATACACCGGAAAACCCTACAAAATGCTTAGCGACTGCAAAGTCGAGCGCGGCGGTTTGCGGCTGAAGTTTAATTTTCCGCTGGAGATTCGATCCGCAACCGACATCGCGTCGTACGACGTCAAAGAGTGGAACTATCGACGTCAAAAGTCATACGGTTCCGACATGTATTCGCCGTCGACCGGAGAAAAGGGGATCGACGAAATGAAGATTACTTCGATTTCTCTGGGGGTCGACGGGCGCAGCGTGATACTGAATGTCCCAGATCTACATCCCGTCAACCAGGTTCACATCCTTTTGAAAATCAAGACGCAAGACGGAGAAGATTTCGAAGAGGAAATCTATTGGACGATCAATCGAGTCGACGATTGACGCTGCCCCGCCACCTTATCGAAGC
>JAGQPO010000813.1 GCA_020426665.1 Planctomycetales bacterium | reverse complement strand
TGGCGTCGAAGTGTTCGCCGGAGTATCCGAGGGAGCTTAGGCGTGAGGTGACCGCGATGCTGGCGGCGTACGAATCGTGGACGGCAAGCATTTCTCCGTAGGGGGCGAAGGTGAAGACTTGAGCCAGTTTCAAAGATGCGGCTGCGTATTACCGTGAATGGCCGCGTTGAAAGCGTGCGATTGGAGGCGTGCCGGACTACGAAGACAGATCAAATCGTCGTATGCGTTCTGGTGCTTCCGCACGGGCGACCGCGAGCGGCAGTGAACCTTACCCGCGTTTCACAAGCCGCAGTTTGAGTTCCCGTATCATTTTCTCAAGTGATTCGGTGGTCTGACTTGAGAGGATGGCGTCATCGCTAATCGTGTCGCTCACCAACTCTTGTAGCGTCTGGATTCGGCCAATCAGCTTTCCCCTTGCTTCGGCATCTTTCAATTCCGAATATCGATCCTTGGCTTCTTTGGCTCGGTCGTCGTAGATCAGGCGTAATTCGGGGCTTTTGGCGATCATTTCCAGGATTCCCGTGGCCTTGCGAAAGGTGGCATCGGGAAGCAGTTTGCGAAGTTCGTCCGGATCCCGATTTTGCGATTCGGTTAGGAAGTAGCGTCGAAAAAGGGGAAGGGGGTAGTTTCGGCCTTGCACATGAGTCCGCCTACGCACAATGCAGAAGAGTATTTGAGCAGAAGCAAAGTCCATCAATCGAAACGGGTCGTCAACACAGTCTATTGTGATGAAGGGTTTCAGATTGCGGTGAATGTTGACTTGTCGGTGCGTGTCATCGTGAATTGTTGGCTGGACGTTGCGAGTCACGTTAGAATGGGAGCAAAGACCGACGGATGAACCGTGATCGCCCCCTATCTTAAGACCGAGCAGTTTTCCAATTGAGTAGTGATGTTGCCATGGAATTGACACTCGTGATCAGGGAAGGTGAAGATGCTGGTCGACAGGTAACGTTGGCCGGTAAAACGAGCGTGACCGTAGGTACGAGCCCGGCATCGGATGTTATCGTCAAAAACGATCCCCTGATGGATGGGCAACATTTTCGAATCGACCAGATGACGTCGGGACGTCTGTGGATACAGGACCTGATGTCGAAATCGGGGACGACAGTCAATGGCGGGCGTATTCAGCGCACTCAGTTAAAAATTGGTGACATCGTTCGCGCGGGCCATCTCGTTATGGAGGTCCTCGCTGGTGCCGATGCGACACTGCCCGCTCCATCGACAGCTGATGCGGATTCTTCGTCTTCGGGTGAAATGAGCTGGTCGGAACAGTCGTCGGGGGCTGGGGCCGATTCTGAAATGGATGATCCCATCTTACGAGCCTCGTTGCGGGGACACGGCTTTTCGTTGGGCACCGAACTGGGAAGCGGAACCTTTGGACGTGTTTATCGCGGGGTTCGAGACGCCGACGCAATGGATGTAGCAATTAAGGTGTTCGAGGGCACACCGGTCGATTCGCCGGAGCGGATGAAGCTGTTCCTGCGTGAAATGGACATTCACCAAAAGTTGGATCATCCGAATATCGTTCGCTTTTTCGAACATGGCGCCAACGAGCCGTATTCGGCATGGTTTGCGATGGAATACGTCGATGGCGTGACACTCAGCCAATGGGTGCGCACGACGAAGGAGCTGATGCCAGTGACAACGGCATGCTCGATCGTCCGTCAGGTGCTCTCTGCACTGGATTACGCTCATCGATTGCCAGCCCCTCTCGGACCTATTGTGCACCGCGATCTAAAGCCGTCGAATATCATGGTCGACCAGACGACAAAATCCCCTGTCATAAAGGTCTGCGATTTTGGACTGGCGAAAAACTTCGAACGAGCGGGGTTCAGCTCGATCACGATGACCGGACAATCTCGTGGAAACATCGAGTACATGTCGCCTGATCAAGCGATGGATAGTAAGTATTCGGGGCCGGAGGTTGATGTGTACGCTGTCGGCGGGATCTTGCATTTTTGTCTGACAGGCAGCAGCTTGTATGATGTCCGCCCCGGTGCTTCTGCCAGCGAGATCTTGAATGCCAAGATGGCTCAACGAACGGCACGGCTCCGTCAGTTCCGGGAAGACGTCCCCGAAGTCGTACAATCCTTGATCGACCGCGCGATTGCACGTGACGAAACAAGGCAATTTCGAACTGCGGGACAGATGTTACGTTCGATCGAGGAGGTGATCCGAAGGATTGGGCCACAGTCGAATGACGTTTGACAAGGCGGAAGCGGACCAGTGGCGACGAGGAGATGTCATTTCAAATGACTTCAAAGTCGTTCGTCGTCTCGGGCATGGCGGGATGGCTTCGGTCTATCTGGTCCGTAATATCGATCTCGGCCATCGTGCCGCTGTGAAAGTTCCCTTTCGCCGTTATCTCGAAAGTCGGGAAACGCGGAGCATCTTTTCACGTGAAGTGCAGACGTGGATCGCACTTCCGAAGCACCCCCACCTTGTGCAGTGCTACTTCTTGCGTGAAAGCAACGAGCTTCCAATTGTTTTCGCCGAGTTCGTTCCAGCGGGCAGCCTCGAAAGCTGGATCACAAAGAAGCGGATTCGTGGACTACCACATCTGCTTGACCTTGCGATCCAACTAACCGAGGCGATGCGGGTCTCAGAGTCCAACGGGATCGTGCACCGTGACCTTAAACCATCGAATTGCCTGCTCGATGAGTCGGGAAGAATCAAGGTGGGCGATTTTGGGTTGGCGGCTTCGCGAGAAAGCATCCAAGAACAGCAGTTGCATAGAGTGCATGCTCAAGACACCGTACTGGGATTCTCTGCCGGTTCCCAGTCTTACTGTTCGCCGGAGCAATTCGAAGGAGCTCCGGTGGATATCTCGACGGACATCTGGTCTTTTGCCGTTACGTTGTACGAAATGATCAGCGGTCGAAGGCCGGGACTGGGACCGGCAGCGCCTCACGCGATCAGAAAATACCGTGCATCGGCAGAAAGCCGGTCGGTGCCCGGTTGCATCTGGGATTTTCTTCTAGACCTACTGGAACCGGATCCGGCAAAGCGACCTCAGTCGTTTGCCATCGTCGGCCAACGGCTTCGCGAGCTGTTTCGGGAGGTCGCGGGGCACGAGTACGAACGACAGTTTCCTGCTGTCGATGGAATCACCGCATCGCCCGAAAAGCCTGGGACAACAAAGCAGTCCTCTTCATCGGCAACACCCAAGCCGATTGAAAAACGCCATCTTAATGCATCGATCTTGGCCGAGCTTGCCAACGAAAAAGAATCGGCACGTCGCATTCGTGAAAACCTGGATCACGATCCCAGCGGCATTCAAGGATTGTATCAATCGTTAAGCGGGGTCGCCAACGCGCATCGGAAACTCGGTAACCTGCACGAGGCCATTTCCGCGTACAGCGAGTGCATTGAACATTTGCGTGAACTGTTTCAAAAGAAGCCGAACGATGCAACTGCTTGCATGCTCTTAGGCACATTGCACGACCGCGCTGTATGTCGCCGACAATCCGGTGACTCGGGAAACGCGATCAAAGACTATGACTTGTGCATCAAAATTTTCGGCGATCAGACCCGGCTGCGTTTTGGTCATCCATTCTTAAATCTGCATGCCGGCACTTACCAGAATCGCGCGATGGCGTCGTACAAAGAGATGCGATTGCCGGAGGCATTGTCGGACGCAACGAAGGCGATCGAAATTCGTCGACGACTTGTTAACGACGACGGGCAGATGCAGTACGCCATTGATCTTGCGGGGACCCTGATCAATCGCGCTGTCATCTACAGGACTCTTGGTGATTCAACGCAAACGCTCCGCGATTATTCCGAAGCCCAAAGGTTGTGCGAACTGCCGACCGCTCGCGGCCAGTTTACACAGAAGAGTGAAGTTCTGCCGTACGTCTTCTTGAATCGAGCGGCTCTTTATTTGGCCGGCGGCAACGGCACAGACGCCAAACAGGATTGCGATGAAGCCATACGGCTTTTTGAAGACGAATGGCAGGCGACAAAAAACACGCACGCGCGAATAAACCTGTCCAATGCGTACAATAATCGAGCCAATGCCCAGCGGCATCTCGGCAATCTGGCTGAAGCGATCGCGGACATCGGCCGATGTCGGGAGATTCGCCAGGAATTGGTCGAACAAGATGGTCACGCAAACGTTATCGGGCCGCTGGTTCGCGCTTTCTGCAATGAAGCACTCTTTCAGTTGGATTCCGGCAAATCCTATGAGGCATTGGCAACGCTCAACCGAGCCATCCCCATCTTGCAGTCTGTCATTGAGCGAGCGGATCGCATCGACCTCCAATTAGATTGGGCAAGATTGCACATGCTGCGAGGAACGGCGCATGCGGCCTGTGGCCAACTGGAGTCCGCCGACGAGGATCTCGACGCCGCTGCCCAGATTTATGAACGCATTCTTGACTCCGGTTCCGTCGATGTCGCGTCAGGGCTGCTGGAAGTTCTGCAAGTGCACGTTGGGGTCGCTCTGGAATGGGCACATTCAGATCGTCGACCGACCAGTCCCGCGCGGCGGCCCCTGGACGCGGCAGCCCGCCAATCAATTCTCAATCGTCTCGCCAACCAGATAGGCCGGATCAGCAAGTTCAGTGAATTCGCCCAAACCAAAAGCCGCGCTCGCACACAACTCGCGACGCTTCGCCTAATGGTCGAATCGCTACACCAGATCGACAGGTCTCGTGCCGGAATGAACGCCCTGGATGCGATCGATCGG
>JAGQPO010000812.1 GCA_020426665.1 Planctomycetales bacterium | reverse complement strand
CAGTGCGATTGGCCCAGTGCGATTGAGCCGGTGTGTTTGAGTCAGCGCAATCGCAACCGCGACCTTGGCGTTTGGATCCCGCCTGCATAAAGATTGACCTACACCAATCGGTCTCCCCGCCCAATGCCTTTCGTTCAACGAACAGCCCATCGACTGTTGCTGCTGCTATGCGCGATCGCTTTTCCTGCTCCTTCGTCGCGTGCGGAGAAGCCCGGCGACGTTACGACCAAAACAGTTCAAAACAAAGTCGTCCAGGAATCGAAAGCAGCTCCCGCCAGCTTTGCTGAGTTCGAATCAACGATCAAGCCGTTGCTGGAGCAAAGCTGTATCGAATGTCATGGCCCGGACACGGCCGAAGGCAACATCCGGATTGACACTCTCGATCCCGACCTGACCAATGGAACCGATACCGATTGGTGGCTGGAAATCTTTTCCGTGGTCACCAAGGGAGAGATGCCGCCACCGGGCGATGGTGATCTGAAAGACGACCAGCGGCGGCAGCTGGTTGATTGGCTGTCCGCGGAACTGCAAACTGCTTCGAAATTGCGTCGACAATCTGCCGGGCATTCATCGTTCCGCCGCATGACGCGATACGAATACAACTATGCATTGCAAGATTTGCTCGGATTGCCGTGGGACTTCGCAAAAGACCTGCCGCCAGAACCTCGCTCCGAACAAGGTTTTGAGAACAGTTCGGAATCCTTGCGTCTGTCGGTTTCGCAATTTGAAACCTATCACCGCATCGCGCGCAGGGCACTTGATCGAGCGACGGTCAAGGGCGATCGACCGCCGACACGATATTGGGGCATCGCTATGCACCAGGCTGCCGAGCGCGAGTGGTCCAAACAGGATGAACAGATCAACGAACTACAGAAGGACCTAAAAGACGATCCGAAAAAGTTAGCGGCACAGCTGGAGCAACTTTGGAAGAGGTTCCGTGAGCCTCCGCCGACGACTCACTACAAAGAACTCTCCAGCGAACGGATTGCCGAAGCCCAATGGCAGTACCAAGGCGCGCGGTATGCCTTCGCACCGCAGGACCAGCCTATTGCGTTCCCCGATGAATATGATTGCGTTGCAATTCTGCCCAGCGGACGCAGTTCGCGATTGATCGTGGAGCTTGGCAATCAATTGCCCGATGAAGGCATGATGCGAGTCAAGGTTCGAGCATCTCGTGTGAACACCAAAGAAGATCGCTATCCTAGCCTGCAGTTATTTTTCGGATGGCAAGCCAGCAACGAAGGTCGAGCTTTGTTGCGTGTCAGTAAACAAGACACCCCCGTGGCGGCCGGGCTGGATCAACCACAAATCATCCAGTGGGACATACCACTGGGCGAGATCTATCCCCGCAACTCGGTCAGAAAAGCGTCGCCAATGGGCGCGATTCCTAGTCCATCGGAATACATCCGTTTGGTCAACAGTTCAGCGTTTTCATCCGAGATCCAGATTGATTTCGTGCAAGTCGCCGCTCCGGTGTATGACCAATGGCCACCGGAATCGCATCGTCGGATCTTCGGTGAAGCGACCAACGAGGCCGACGAAACGGCTTCCGCGCGCGAAACCATCGCTGCGTTCATGAACCGCGCGTGGCGACGACCGATCAGCGATGAAGAGATCCATCGCAAGCTGGATCTATTCGCTGCCATGCGCCCCCAGTGCGATACATTTGAAGAGGCCGTCATCGAGGTCCTGTCGACCGTGCTCTCGTCGCCTCAGTTTTTGTACGTTGCAAACACAGCAAACGTGGATGCGGAAGCCGAAAACCAATCCATCGATCGACGTCTGCTGGATCCCTACAATTTGGCAAATCGCCTGTCACTGTTTCTATGGTGCAGCATTCCCGACGAAGCACTATTGACGCTGGCGGGCAGCGGAAAACTCGCTGACGGCGACGTGTTGGAAGGGCAGGTTCAGCGAATGCTTGACGATCCTCGCAGCAAGCGTTTTGCCGAACACTTTGTGTATCAATGGCTGGACATGCAGTTACTTGAATTCCAAAATTTCAAGCAGCACGTCCCCGGATTCGATCCGCTGTTGAAAGAAGCCATGCAGCGGGAACCGGTGGCCTTGTTCGATCAGATTCTTCGCGACAATGCCAGCGTTCTGGATTTCATTCACTGTGACTATTTGATGGTCAACGAGCGACTGGCCAGTCACTATGGATTACGCGAGGTTGACGGCAACCATTTCCGCCGCGTGCCGATTGACGAAGGATTTCGCCGCGGTGGATTGCTGACGCAAGCCGGGCTGTTGGCGATGAATTCCGATTGGCCCGATTCTCACCCGCTGAAACGTGCGATCTGGTTGCTTGACAGTGTTCTGGATGACCCTCCTCCTCCACCGCCGCCCGCCGTGCCCCAGATCGATCTGGCCGATCCCGAGATTGCGAAAATGACATTGAAGGAACGCATCGAAGATCACCGAAATCACGCCGCGTGCATGTCGTGCCACATCAAGATCGACCCTTGGGGAATCGCTTTTGAAAATTATGACGCATTGGGCAAGTGGCGCGATGAAATCAAGGGCAAACCAATCGACGCAACCAGTGAACTGTTTAACCACCAGACGCTTGATGGCATCGATGGCTTGAAACGATTTCTGTTACACAACCGCCAGGATCAATTCGTCCGAGCGATCGTTTCAAAGCTGGCCACGTACGCTTTAGGCCGCCCCATGACGTTTGCCGATCGAGCCGAAATCGATGCCATTACCACACGAGTTCGGCGCGACGGCGATGGACTGAAAACCGCGATTCAAGCGATCGTGCAAAGCGAGTTGTTTCGATCCATGCAATGACCACCCAGGCCGCCGCTCGCAAACACGAGCCCTCCGTCCCAATGAAAAAATTAGAATTCGAGCCGTAGCGGAAGTCGTCAAGACTTTCGACGATTCCTGGTTCCAACCGAAACTCTTGACGGTTTTCCGCTACTGAAAACGTAAGCTGTGACGCAGCCCTAGCATTCATCGAGAAAGTACCCATGGCATGGAAAATGAATCTGATTGATCGACGCCGATTCCTGCGTGGCGGCGGCGTGGCGTTGGCGTTGCCAATGTTTGGTTCTCTCTCAGACCGAATGGCTGGTGGTGCCGAGGCCAAGCCCAACCCGAAACGCCTCGGTTGCTTTTATTTCCCGGACGGTGTTCCGATGCCCTTGGCCGAAGACCCTGCCTACCAGGATTGGTCATGGTTCCCGCATGGCGACCGCGGGGAGTTCACATTCACTAAGTGCATGGAACCGCTCGAGCCGATCAAAGATGAACTGACGGTGCTGTCAGGTTTTTCGCATCCGAGGTCGCGAAGTGTTCATGGGCACAATAACGCTGATCAGTTTCTAACCGCTGCGGCCACCGGCGGAGGTGACAAAGCGTACGAGAACACGATCTCGTTGGATCAAGAATACGCCAAACATGTCGGCGACCAGTCACGTTTTGCGTCGTTGGTTATGTCGACCGACGGAGGAACCGGCACCGCGCGCGGCACGCACACGATTTCGTTCGATCGCAACGGACGGCCAATCCCCGCGGAGCATCGACCCAAACAAATCTTTGACCACCTGTTCATCAAAAGCAACGCCGATTCGGCTCGCCGACTGACGCTCAGCCGCAGCGCACTTGACGAAATGCTGGACGATGCGCAGAACCTGCGACAAATATTGTCGGCCGCCGATCGACGCGTCTTGGACGAGTACATGGACTCGGTCCGGCAGGCCGAAATCAAGGTCGAAAAAGCCAAGCGTTGGCTGAATGCCCCGTTGCCCAGCGTCGATGGCGATTCATTGAATTTGGAGCTGACCACCGACGAGCCGCGCGAGTATCTGCAAACAATGTTTGAACTGATTTACCTTGCGTTCAAGACCGATTCAACTCGCGTGGCGACTTATCAGATTGGACGTGAAAATGGAGTCGGTCGCAGCGATCACCTGGCGCGTGCGGTCGGATTCAATCTGGCACATCAATTGTCACACGAGACGAAAAATCCCAATGGCTGGAAAAACTTTGGCACCTACTGCCGTTTCCTAAACGAAGAATACGGGCGTTTCATCAGCAAATTAAAAGCCACACCGGAGCCTTCCGGGACTGGCAACATGCTGGACAACACCCTGCTGTTGTTTGGTTCGGCATCCAGTGCGTTCCATCTGTCGCGGAATTACCCGTTGATCCTGGCAGGCGGTAAGCAGATGGGATTTAAACATGGGCAATACATCAATCACGCTGGAATGAATTTTCAAGGCGGACCGTGGTTAGGCGATCGCGAGCCCTGGCAAGACGAAGCGAAAGGAGAAGACATGCCGCTGTCAAACCTTTACTTGACGATGCTGCAACGTCTAGGCGTCCAAATCGACGCCTTCGCCGACAGCACGGGGACCATTGACGACGTTTAGCTCGGCCCGCAGTCCGTGATTACCGCGAAACATTTTCTTCAAGCTTGATCATCGCCTTGGCACATTCACGACCGATTCGGGTGTACCAAATCGCGCTTCCGAGATAATGGTAGGCGCGATCCGAACCGGTCTGCTCCCAACGCTCGAAATTCTCTTTCCATGTGGGGTACAGTGACTCGGCGGCCTTGTCGACCAAAACATCGGTTCGAACCGCTTTGACGTTACCGTTGAATTCCGGCTCCGTTTCCAGCGAAAGTTGTGCATCCTGAATGACTTTCATTGCGCCCTTGGCCTGTTGAGATTGGTTCTGTCCCATGACGGCGATAACGAATGGCAACTTGGGTGATTCCAGGTCGTTGCGAACGTCATTGATGAAGTGTCGCAGGTTCGACGCATACTCGGCTTCGGCACCGTATTGGTCGTTCCAACCTTGAAACCAAAAAAAACCGGCCATTTCAAGTTTTTTTCCTTTGAGCGTTGGGAAGAGCGTATCGATGTTGTCCTGAGTCGCTTTGACTTCGGCCATCATTTTCCGATAAGACTTTCCATATTCGCTTCTAATTTCATCCAACGTTGGAAGCGGATCGTTTCGGTTTCTTCTCTCGTTGTTTTTACGAATTCTATCCTGGCTTTTGGTAAGATCCTCTTCAAGTAACTCGCGGGGAACAGGATTCGATGGCGAACGAAATAGCTTGTACAACGAGTGCCCTCCCCAAGCCGTTTTAATCAGCAAGACGGGTGACGCGTGATACTCGCCCATCACGTATCCGAATTCGTATTCGCTACCTGTACAACCTGGCGAACCATAACCGAGAGTCAGCGGGCCGCTGCGATTTAAAAACTTGATCAAAACATCGTCTCGTTCGACCCAACCATCACCAGCCCGCAAATGGGCAAAAAAATCGCTGGTCGTCTCGTCGGATGCCTGGTGGTCCCACAACTTGTTTTTTGATTTGCCCTCCATGTTGGACTGCCCCGCCAATACATAAACCTTGACGGAGTCTTCGGACCGGGCGGAGTTGATCGGCACAAGACAAATCAGGAGGCTGATTGCCAATTTAAATCGATACATCGAGTTTTCTTTGCGGTCGAGGGCGGGGCGGAACGTTCTATCATAGACACTCCTCCGAGGTAATACTCCGTTACGCGGAGATTCGAAAGCAGCTTACTTGGCGGGTGCGACAGAATTCCGCGAACCACGTTGCCGTGAACATCCGTGAGACAGTAATTTCGCGCTTAAAAGCAGTTCGTCAATGCTTCGTGATTGATTCCCAGGCAATGCAACGGCGTCGCGTGAAAATCGTGGTAGTGAACCAGATTTTCTTGATCCGGAGCATCCAAGAACTTCAGCATTCCTGACGGGGCGGTGCGTTTCCAGAATGTGTAGACGCTGCGAGGGTACCTATCGTCGGAACGGGTTGATTGAGGAGTCACTGCCGTTTTCGACAAGATTCCAACTCGCCCGCTACAAAATCGAGCTATTAGTGTACGAGCGAATCAAAAAGCAGCTGAAGCCAATGATCAGAAACGCGGCATAGCCGCTTCTAAGCGATCGACGGGTTGCTACCGTGTTTCACAATCAGTCGAATCGTGAATCACAACGTGCGTGAAGTGGTTGCCAGACATAACTACGGCTTCAATCCATGGGGGTCAGCTCAAGCGTCTCTCGCACCTCCTGTAGTCTGTTTTTGACCCATTTGATTGCCTCGGGATCCAGGACCTGCTTTGCGATCCCAGCCAGCAACGCTCGCGACTTATCAATCCTCCCTTCCGTTTATGTTGGGTGAGTCAAGAATACGACCGGCTTACTCATCTTGGATGTCATTCACTCAACGAGAGTCTGGATTTGTATCGATCAATGCATCGGGGGGTGGCCTACGACGAAGAACACTTCGAAGCCTATCGAGTAATTGGCGAACGCATCGTCGACGACAAATTGCGACAAGAACTCGTCAAAGGTATTCCGCTCAAAGTCAATGGTTTAGATACAAGCATTGATCTTGATGGTCGGTTGCACGCGTTGCAGCACCGTGTTGGTGTGTTCGGTTTTCGTGTCTTGCCCTGTAACCGAAATGCCCTGCATTGTTTTTTCATGGCGGTTCGAGTTGACTGGCTTTGCCGACATGTTCATGTTGCGATCACTTGTCCGGCCAGCCGCCGATTTGCTTCGTCGCGGTTTGCTGGGTTTCTTTGTACCAGGATTTCAATTGAAGCAGCATGTGCTTCGTGCGCTGCGGGTCTATGTCCGCCATATTCTGTGATTCTGATGGATCGCTATTCAGGTCGTAAAGTTCGATCTTTGCGTTTTCAAAGGAACCCGGTCTTGCACCGGGATGCTTGACCACCAATTTCCACCGGCCCTCGCGCATCGCTTCGGCTCGGGAGCCGTTGTTGCTGAGTGATGCCCAGAACAACGGACGTGGCGAAAGTGATTCTTGATTCAAAATGACAGGTGAAAAATCGACTCCGTCGAGGGGCTTGTCGGGCATTGTGGCGTTGCTGAGTGAGAGCAATGTCGGCATCACATCGATGCTGATCAGCGGTGTGTGGGAAATGCTGCCAGCTTCGATCCGTCCCGGCCACCAGGCGATCGCCGGAACTTTGTGACCACCCTCGTACACCTCGCCCTTCCAGCCTCGCAGCTTGTCGCTTCCGCTGGGGAAATCGCGAGAAGGTCCGTTGTCCGAAAAGAACAGAACAAAGGTCTTTTTGTCGATCTTTAAGTCGATTAACAGTTGCCGGAGTTGCCCGACCCCTTCATCGATCGGCATCGTCATTCCTTTGTACTTTTCAATTCGCTCCTGCTGGCTGACCTCTTGCCATTTCCAACGATCCCAGTGTTCGGTCGTGCGGCGAATCGGGTCGCCCGGGACTTGGACGGGGTTATGAATCGCTTCGTGTGCGACGTACAAGCAGAACGGTCGAATGCCTGTTGCGTGCTGTCGTACAAAGTCCAGCATGTGATGATTGATCAGCGACGTGGAATAGCCTTCCTCGTGGGTTTCGTTTCTCCCATGCCACCAGTCGTGTTTGTTGTGGTCGCCGACGTGACTGACAAAGTCAATGTTGCCACTGTGGTAACCAATGAATTGGTCAAAGCCATGGTTTTGCGGATGATAGTCCGCCGAGTTTTCGGTGTATCCCTGGTGCCATTTACCAATCAGGGCGGTGTCATAACCAGCCGCTTTCAGTGACTCTGCGAACGTCGTTTCGGAGAGTTGCAGCCCCTTTCGATGCTCAGGATGATCGCTGACCGGATGGATCACGGCTTCGATTCCCGCACGTTGCTGGTAACGTCCGGTCAGCAGACCGGCACGGGTCGGAGAACAAACGGTCCCCGAGGAGTGAAAGTCCGTCAGTCGCATTCCTTCGGATGCCAGCCGGTCGATTTCGGGAGTGTCAAAGTACGGATTGCCGAAACAGCTGACTCCCGCATAACCCATGTCGTCGACCATCACCACGATCAAATTGGGTTGTGACGGTGTATCGGCGGCACGGCAGATGTGACCACGAAATGACACCGAGAAAACAATTAACAACGACAACGCAACATCGATGCGAGTACAAGCCATTATTCACGATTCTCCGTGGTTGGTGTTCGACGCACTGCAATTCAGCATGTATTGCCTGTCGGCTTGGGTCCAGAATCGATCCGGACAGCCCCTGATTCTAATGAGTTCGTTATGATGTTCGGGTAACGCCACTTGCAAAGGAAAAATCATGGCCCAACCGAACAACGTCCGCGACGTATTCCCGTATCTTCGTGTCCGAAACGCGGTCGCCGCGATCGAATTCTACAAGCAAGCGTTCGGGGCAGTGGAGGAATTCCGGCTTTGTGAACCGGCTGGACGAATCGGACACGCACAGCTGCGGTTCGGTTCCCACACCGTCATGGTATCCGACGAGTACCCGGAATACGGCATCCAAGGCCCCGAGGCATTCGGCGGTACCGGTTTGTCGATTCATTTACATGTCGATGATGTTGATGCGATGACCCGCCAAGCGGTTGAAGCGGGTGCCAAGGTCATCATGGAACCGAAAGACCAGTTTTATGGCGAACGATCGTCCAAGTTGCTTGATCCATACGGGCACGAATGGTTGCTCGGGTCTTCCATTGAAGAAGTGACGCCCGAAGAAATGCAGCGACGGTTCACCGAAATGTTCGACATCGGTTGATCTTTTCCGCCGGTAATTGCTTGTCGCAAAAATCAGAAATTCTTTGGCCCGGTCCCGACGCCGAATTCGCATGAGTTCTGTGATGAGACGAATCTCCACCGGCAACACCCCTCGTGGTTGCCTGCAACAACGACCTGTCAATCACAAAGGTACTTTCAATGAAATTGCGGACGCTACTATCAGCAGTTTTGGTTTTTACGATGGCGGGCATCGCGACCGCCCAACGCGGCGGCCCGGGTGGATTCGGCGGCCCGGGTGGGCCTGGCGGATTTGGTGGGCCCGGTGGTCCGGGCGGATTTGGTGGGCCGCCGCCAAATCCTCTCGTCGAGGCCATTGATGCCAATGCGGATGGTGAAATCACGCTCGCTGAATTGGCCGAGGCCAATGCGATTCTGGCAAAGCTGGATCGCAACAAAGACGGCAAGTTGACCGGCGAAGAGCTGCGTCCATCGTTCGGCGGTGGTCGGGGATTTGGTGGTCCGGACCATGACCATGAGCACGGGCCCGAAGGCGGCGCGGCCGTGGAAAGTCCCTTGGCTGCCTGGATGACACTGGATAAGAACAACGACGGAAAACTGACGAAGTCCGAAGTCGGTCAGCGGATGCAAAGTCTGATCGCTCGAGCCGATACGGACAAAGACGGCGTTGCAACACGAGAGGAATTGGCCAAGTTGGCTGCCGCCGAAGCTCCCGAACCGGGACGTGGACCCGGGCGTGGCGGCGAAGGACGCGGACCTGAAGGACGTGGACCTGAGGGACGTAGACCTGAGGGACGTGGGCCGGAAGGACGTGATGGGTTCGGTATGCGTGGCGGACCCGAAGGCCGTGAGGGCGAAGGCCGTGGCGGGTTCGGTATGCGTGGCGGACCACCAAGCCCCGAGGAATTTGTTGCTCGGGCAATGTCGTTCGATGCCAATCAAGACGGCCAACTGGACAAGAATGAGCTGAGCAAAATGGCAGCGGAAACGATGGGCCCGGGTGGTCGTGGCGGACCTCGCGGATTTGGTGCACTAGGTGGCGAACGCCCCCGCGGACCCGGTCGGCCCGAGTAGCAATCATGCCGACATGATTGTCGACATGTTTGTTGTTCAGCGACTATGATTCCGGCCAGCCTTATCAACATCACTTGCGTGCTCCGTTTGGGCACGCAAGTTCTACAATTTGAGCTTGGCCATCGCCTGTAAGGCCTGCCCGGCACTGCCTGCGTCAGGCAACCTGTTTTTCCCAGACTGCACCTCCATGGTGCAAAACCCGTAAATGCTAGTCCCAATCTCAACCAAGCTACCGATGCTACGATTCCTTACTGGGCTTCTGTTTGTTTCCTC
>JAGQPO010000811.1 GCA_020426665.1 Planctomycetales bacterium | reverse complement strand
ATGACTTCGGTACCACTTCCGGCGGCGGCGAATCGAGAGGCTCCTCCAGGGGTCGCCGGTCGCGCGGAGGCCGTGGTGATCGCGAACGGATCGAACGCGATGATTTTGAAGTCGTCGGCGAAGACGAAGAAGATGACGATTTGGATGACGACGGTTTCGGCGCCGGCTTGATCAGCAGCGTTGACGAGGAAGAGGAAAGTCGGGAGTCGACAACGAAACGACGTCGACGCGGGCGCCGAGGGCGCGGCGGACGGCGATCGCGAGGTGAAGGCGACGGCGAAGGATCGGAGTCTGATGTTGTTCATTCGCGTACACGCGGATTTGACTTGGACGACGACGATCTGGAAGACGCGGACATTCCCGAATCCGCCTTCGACGATGACCACGAAGACGATGAAGAAGTCGAAGTCATTCGACGGGGGCGACGGCGCCGAGGTCGACGAGGTGGCCGAGGACGCTCTGCTCGCGATGAGGAATCGACGACGCGCGACGATCAAACCGAAAAGGCTCGTGGTCGCGACGACGAAGACGATTTGGATCGACCACGGCGTGGCCGACAGCGATCCGGCGAGTCGGAATCGGATGTTCCGGACAGTGATCCTCAACGGAAAAAGGTTGTCCCGACTTGGCAAGAAGTCGTCAACTTGCTTGTCGACAACAACTTGGAAAACCACAAGAAGTCGCCCAAGGGCGGCGGGCGCCCACGCGGGAGACGCCGCTAAAAGGCTGCGGCGTGCGATCGCTTCGAAAGTGGTTTCTCTGGAATTGGTTTTGGGGTAGCGGAACTCGGCAAGAGTTTCGACCACACTCTGGAGTCCTCGAAAGTCTTGGCAACTTCCGCTACGGTCCCAAGACTAAGATCTCCGCGGGATGCGTTCATCTGGTTATGGTTGAACCAAACCTGCGAAACACAGTCCCAACACGACGATGCCGGCCGGGATGCACCACGCGGCGAACCAGTGCAGGCGTTCCTGGCGGCTCCAACCGATCAGCCATTTCAGCGCAATAATTCCGACGGCGAACGACACCACGGCTCCGGCGGCAAGTTCGATCGGCGAATAGGCAAGCTGGTGTCCCGCCTTCAATTCGTCAACTAGGTCTTTAATCGTCAGCACGGTCGCGCCGCCGATCGCCGGGATCGCCAGTAAAAATGAAAACGTCACGGCGTCATCGGTTTTTAACCCCAGCATTCGACCGCCCAGAATTGTTGATCCACTGCGGCTGATCCCAGGCAGGATCGCGAACGCTTGAAAGCAACCGACGACGAACGCGCCGACGTAAGACATGTCCCGATAAACACCCTGGCGCGTGGGTAGTTTGCCCAAGATGATCAACATGATCCCCGTCACGATCAACATCGCTCCGGCGAGCATCGGGTTTTTCAGGATCCAACCGAATTGAGACTTGATCGTCAATCCGACCACGACGGCCGGCAGTGTGCCGACAATCAGCAGCGGGATGACCCGACGATCACTGGTCAGCAGATCCAGGATGCGCCGCCAGAAAATCACCAAAATCGAACCAAGTGTTCCCGCATGCAAAATGATCTCTAACGTGGGAGCATTACTTTTTGCCGCATTCATCATCGCACCTAAAATCACCAGGTGCCCCGACGAACTGATCGGTAGGAATTCTGCAATCCCTTGCACCACAGCCAGAATGATAGTTTCGATCACGCAGTTGTTTCCGGTTTCGACGTCAGAGGGATGGGCGGAAATGGCTTCCGCAAGATACGGGTGCACGTTATCACATTCAAACTGTTGCCGCAGTATTTATCGTTGAACCATCGATTGGAACCGTCCAACATGTCACTTGACAGCCAGAAACCTTCGGAAGAGCATCTGGAACCGAATATCGGGTTTGTGTCGAATCCGCATGCAGCGCACCGTCACTATCCCGAATCCTTCCCATTGGATGGGATCAATGTGATTCGCGGATTCTTTATGGGCGCCGCAAATATAGTCCCGGGCGTCAGTGGTGGAACCGTCGCATTGGTTTTGGGTCACTACCAGCGGCTGATTGATGCCGTCAGCCACGTCGACTCCCAGCTTGCGGCCCACGTGATTTCACGTCGCTGGAAGGCTGCTTGGGACTACGTCGATGCAAGGTTTTTGCTGGCCATCGGATGCGGAGTGGTTCTGGGAAGTGTCGCGCTGGCGGGAATGATCAACTGGCTGTTCAATTTTCATATGTCAGAGACGTTCGCCGTATTCTTCGGGATGATTCTGGCGTCGGTCTTGATCGTGCGTCGCCAGGTCACGCATTGGACCACGCGATGTTTTGTTGCCTGTGCCGCAGGCGCGTTCGTTGCCGTGATGGTCGGTCGCCTTTCCCCAACCGATGGTGGCGATTCGTTGGTTTATCTTTTCTTGTCGGCGGCTGTTGCCATCTGTGCGATGATTTTGCCTGGTATCAGCGGCGCGTTCATCTTGTTGATGTTGGGTGTCTATCATCCGATCACGGGGTTGATCAAGAACATGGCCAAAGGACAAATTGATTTTCCGTCCGTTTTGCAGTTCGGCGTCTTTGCCTTGGGCTGTCTATTTGGGCTGTTGGCGTTTTCTCGAATATTAAGCTGGATGCTTGACCACCATCGCGATGTCACCATGGCGGCATTGGTTGGGTTGATGGTCGGCAGCGTTGAAAAGCTATGCCCGCTACAGGTGCCCACGACCGAGACGGCTGGGTTGAAGATGAAAGAGCGAGTGATGCAGTACATCTCGCCGGGGGACTGGAACGGCAGTCTCCTCTGGCTGGTTGCCCTCGCAATCGGCGCGGCGGCTTTCGTCTTGGTCCTTGAGCGTGTTGCGACGCCGAAGGTTGTTACGGGCCATGAAATCGACGGTTAAAGATTTCCGGGTCAAATGGATTTTTGACCTTGGGCATGCGGCGCATTTGGTGCGGTGTGTCGGATTTCGTGGCGGCGCCCGTCGCCCAAGGTTGGGATCTTGATTCGATCGGCTCGGGAAGTGCCGGGATGGCGACGGGGCCGGCAGAGGTCGATTCCGAATGTAGCGGTGACAGTTCCGGAGGTTGCGTTAGAAAAAGCGGATCGTTGGTCGGTTCGTGTTCATCGATTACCTCGTTCCATGACGCTTGCGGCGTATCGATGTAGTCAGCGGTCTGCGATCCCGCGGTTGTTTGCAATTGGCTTAGCCAGCGGTCCAAGTTACCCATCATCGCCGATCCTGAGCCGCCGAACGAATGACGTCGACCACCGTGGCCGTCAGAAGCTTTGATGCGAATCACGCTGTTTGCCGGGGCGGCCAGGTCAACGAATTGCATCACGGCTCGCAAGTTTTCGTCGGCAACTATCTTGGGTGCCCAGCGAGACGTCAGCGATGAATGGATTTTGAAGACACGGTTGTTGGGGTCGTCCTTGGCGTGACAGGAGACACACCGATTCATCAAAATCGGCTGAATCTTTGCACTGAATTCGTGAATCGATTTCTCTGACAATCCGATCGATGGTTGCTGATCGGCATGTCGTGTTTCAAGCGGCGGCTCTTGGGCGGGCGACTCGTGTGAGACCGTCTGGATCATCGGTTTATCACCGATTGTCGGCATCGTATCGGTCGATTTAGAAGTGCCTTCGGGGTTTGTCTGTTGTTTCATTCGCGACGCGACTTGCCGAAGAAGTTGGACCGTTTGAGGGTCTAGCGGATCGAGAGATCGGGCGTGCAGCACGTCGGCGGCTGCTTCGCGTATGAGCCCGTTTAGTAGGCACCACCGGATGTCGCTTTGCACCC
>JAGQPO010000810.1 GCA_020426665.1 Planctomycetales bacterium | reverse complement strand
GCGGAAGTCATCGTGCGATTGAATGCCCTGGATTTCCTCGGCCAAGGGCCGCTCACATCCATAGCCTAGGGCCAGTCGACGGAGCGACAGCGACGCGGCGCCGCCCCAGGAGAGCGTGCATTTTAGGATGATTTGATTGGCCAAAGGTCATGCACATCGTCACCTACCGCGTGAATCGTTGTGTATGGCCGCCTGCCGATATCGCAAGGCAATGCGATGTGGAGGAACCATGCTAAGCTGGACGGTCCCTTCAGGCGTTTTCCTGTCGCTGCTAAGCAGCGCGTCCGGGCGGCTGAAGCCTGCACACCAACACGCATTCCCGATTCATTCAAGCTCACGCGGCCCGGTACAGGATTCCGGATCGGTTTCGACCGATCGGCTGGATCGCCTGGGTGTGCTTCAAAACGTAAGCAATTTTCTGTGCAAACCACCTCGGTCGTCCTGTCACGCGGGCAATGTCTTCGGTGGTAAACGACTCTGCTTCGGCGTCCAAGCCGACAATGTCCAGCAAATCGGCCGGATGACGCAGTTCCAAGGACGATTCGATCTGCTCCAGATTAACGTCTTGAACCTGGTAATCTTTCCTCCAGCGTCGACGGTGTCGGCGACAGGGGATTCGAGTTTGTTCCACATGAATCATCGCGATCTCCAGGACCAGATTCTGATGCGGAAAGACTCGGGTGAAATAAATCAGGTCTTCAAAAACGTCCAGTGCGTCACCTCGTTTGGGACTCATTCTGCGCGAGGTGATCTTGCCTTTGGGACTTTTTTTCTTCGCGATCCGCGTCCTCAGCACGACGGGTTTGACGACCCGAACCGTGTGCCGACGGAGCAACGCGTTGATTTTCGACTTGATCGCCGACAGCGAAGCGCATTGGACTTCGATCAATTCATCACCCCGAATCGCGTCGATCCGATAACGCCCCACGACGACCTCGGTTTGAGATGCGTCGGCTGCGTAATGGAGTTTCAGTTGTTGATGAAGTGATGTTTCCAACTTGATTGATTGCCACTGGGCGACGGGCGTGAAACATCACCGTTTCACTCGGGTTCGATCCCAAAGTCGCGGATCGTTGTCAGTGTTTTCAGTTTTAATCCGCGCGCCGCGAACGCCGCCTCGCCGCCGGCCAAACGGTCGATGATCCCAATCACCTCGCGGACTTTCAAGCCAAATGCCTCGGCGGCGTCAACTGCCTTCAGCGCGCTTCCGCCGCTGGTGATCACATCTTCAACGATGACGACTTCCTGGCCAGGTTCGACGGGCCCTTCGACTTGTTTGCCCATCCCGTGACCCTTGGCTTCTTTGCGAACCATGAATCCTTTCAAGGGAAGGTCTTGTTGCCCCGCCAGCGTTACGATCGACGCAGTGATCGGATCGGCTCCGATGGCCATCCCACCCACCGCAGCAGGCAAGGGACCGGATTCCTGGATCACCGACAACATGCCTGCGGCCACCAAATTAGCGCCCTTGGGATGCAATGTGATGCGGCGACAATCCAAGTAATAAGACGCTTTTTTACCGCTTGCGAGTGTGAATTCGCCGCGCTGCAGTGCTTCGGCGCCCAGAAGATCGATTAAATCTTGTTTGTTGTACGTCATGAAAGATTGGTGGAGACGGGTCGGAGGGTTTCAATACAGTTTGGACCTGTATTATCACCGACGAATCGTCACAGATGAACCCTGGCTCAGGATTCCGTACACGTCATCCGCATGGTCGCCTGCAACACTGATGCAACCCTCGGTGGTGGGTTGAACCGTGTTCGGGCTGCCGTGAATACAGATCTGGCCGCCCAGATCCAACCACATGCCCCCATACGGATTCCCGGGGCTGCCGGCGGGTACCGGTACACCGGAGCGATTGTAATAGACATGCTCGGTCTGCTTTTCTTGGATGGTGAATGTGCCCGGCGACGGCGGCGGGTCATTGCCCACTTCGATCGCGAACCGTCCGGCATACAAGTCACCGAGAAACAGAGTCAATTGCTTAGCGGTCAAGTCAACTTCGGCACGAAACGGACCGCGAATCATTTTCAACTCGGTGCCTGGCAACACGGTCATCGGATCATCCACGTTGTTGATGTTGGCCAACAATTGCCATGGGACTTCATTCTTTTCTGCGATCTTGACCAGCGTTTCCGAAGCGGTCACACGGTGCGGCTGTTCAAGCAAGTGCCGACGCGAGTAAATCACTTCGCGGGCCAACGGATCGAGTCGGCTGAGCAATTGCCCACGCTGAGCGTCGCTTAGATCTGGCATCCCGTAAAACACACTCAACGTCGCAAGTGCCTCTTTCAACTGGCCCTTGGCGAACATCGCATCGGCAAGAGAGATCGCGTTTGTTAATCCCCGGTTCTCTTTTGCCGACTCGGTGTTTCCGCCACCAACAGCGTTTATCGCCATCTCGGGACTTTGGTCCGTCATTTTAAAGCCGGCAGGCTGGACTTCCTTGAACGGGAGCCCCCGTGACGGATCAAATTTTGATTGCGCATCGGCAGGGTCCGGCAGATTGAACTGGGTGGGTGTCGATGCGTATGATTCGGCTGGCCGTGGAACCACATTGGGTGCCGTCTTTCCGACCTCGGGAAGCTTGGTCATGACGCCGACTGTATCGTTCGTTCCATCGGGTTCCGGTCCCGTTGATCCAAGATGTTTGGGTGCCAGGTCGGCAAATGAACTGCCGAACGTGCCGGGGCTGCTCGGACCGACATCACCCGACTTTGTCGCGGAAATATCGCCGGCATTTGGAATCGACAGTGGCTCACCGGGCGAATGTTCCGGCATGGAAAGCACGCCGGCCGGCGGCTGACCAAGGTCCAAGACGCTGGCGACACTTTCATCAGACCCAAACGCCCCGTCGGCGGATTCTTCGATGACCAAGATGTCACCAATTTCATCCGGCTATGGTTCCGGCGGTGTGGTCAACGAAACGTATCCGCCGTACAGGACGGTAAGCATCAAGACAACGATGGCGGCGGTTTTAATCGTTTGCACGACAGTCCTCCATGACGGATTCGTGCGAAATTGCGGGCAGTTTGCGATAGGTGTTCACCTCTAACCGAATCCCCCACTGAGTTTCCAGGTCAGTTTGCCGAAAATTCGTTCAGACTCTTCGCTGATTGGTTGCGCCGCGTGATTCACCTGGGGTTGCGGTCACAACGCTTCGCTTGTTCCCTGACCCCAGGCTGCGGATGTGAATGCCCCTTGGGCAAGTCCAGCGGACTACAGCGACGGATCGAATCTGAATCGATAAAGTCAAATTTCGTGCCGAACACTATTGCCCCTTTC
>JAGQPO010000809.1 GCA_020426665.1 Planctomycetales bacterium | reverse complement strand
AGGTGGTTGGTCGGTTCGTCCAACAGCAACAAATCCGGTTGTCGGATCATCAACTGGCACAGCGCGACGCGACGTCGTTCGCCGCCGGACAATTTCTTGACGTCAGCGTCTCCAGGCGGCAAATTCATGACCGCCATCGACATTTCAACTTGGCGATCTAATTCCCACAGGTTGTACGCATCGATGGTGTCCTGCAATCGGGCCATTTCATCGCACAGTTTCTGCATTTGGTCGTCGTCGGTGACTTCACCCAATTGCATACTGATTTCGTTAAACCGGTCGACGATCGCGCGCCGCTCGGCAACGGCGGTCTGGACGTTTTCGAAAACCGTCTTGGTTTCATCCAGCGGCGGTTCCTGTTCCAGGTACCCGACGGTGAACCCTTTGGTCAGCTTTGCGACTCCGTCGAATTCGGTGTCTTGACCGGCCATGATTCGCATCAGCGTCGATTTTCCGGCACCGTTTGGCCCCAAGACACCGATCTTTGCGCCGGGGTAGAACGCCAAATGGACATCGTCCAGCACCATCTTTTGACCGTGCTTTTTCGTTAACCCTTCGACCTGATAGATATATTGCCTAGACATTTCCAGTTCTCAGTTCCTATTCCCATTCAATCGTCGCCGGCGGTTTGCTGCTGATGTCATAGCAAACTCGGTTGACGCCTTGAACTTCGTTGATGATTCGTGTGCTGATGCGGGCCAGCAATTCGTACGGCAACCGGCTCCAATCCGCCGTCATGAAGTCGTCCGTGTTCACACTGCGGACCGCGATGGCGTTGTCATAGGTTCGTGCATCGCCCATCACTCCGACACTTTGCACGGGTAATAACACCGCAAAGGTTTGGCTGGTATCGCGATACAGTCCGGCCGCTTCGATCTCTTCGATCACAATCGCATCGGCGGCGCGAAGGACTACCAATTTGTCCCGGGTGACTTCACCCAGGCATCGGACCGCCAACCCAGGACCGGGGAAAGGGTGCCGCCAGACTAATTTCTCAGGCAATCCCAGCTCCAATCCCAAACGTCGAACTTCGTCTTTGAATAAGTCGCGCAACGGCTCGATCAATTCAAAGCCCAGTTCGTCGGGCAATCCGCCGACGTTGTGGTGCAATTTAATCGTCGCGGCAGGCCCATCGGGGTCGGCGCCACTTTCGATCACGTCTGGGTACAGCGTACCCTGAGCCAGGAAGTGGGCGTTCTCGATTTTCTCCGCTTCCTTTTTGAAGCACTCGATGAAATCGTGGCCGATTCGACGCCGCTTTTCTTGCGGTTCGGAAATGCCCGCCAGCGATGCCAAGAAACGGTCTTCCGCGTCAACGACGTGCAAGTCGGTCTTGAAATGATTGGAGAATTCGTCGATCACCAATGCCTGTTCGTTTTTTCGTAACAAACCGTTGTCGATCAGGATGCAAGTCAACTGTGTACCGATCGCTTTGTAAAGCAGTGCGGCAACAACGGATGAATCGACGCCCCCGCTGAGGCCGCAAATCACGCGTCGATCGCCCACGGTTTCGCGAATCTGGCGAATCGTCGCGTCGGCAAAATCGCTGAGTTGCCAATTGGGCTCGCAACCGCAAATCCCTCGGACGAAGTTTGCCAAAACCTTTCCGCCCAGTGGCGTGTGCGTGACTTCGGGATGAAACTGCATGCCGTAGATTGGCAGCTCTTTGTGCCTGATCGCCGCATAAGGGCAGGTGTTGGTTTTCGCCAACGGTTCGAATTGGTCGCTGATCGCCGAAATCTGGTCGCCGTGACTCATCCACACATCGATTTGGCCCGGCAAGTCCTCAAAAAGCGTTCCTGGATGAACGATTTCGCACATCGCGTGACCGTATTCGCGGCTGGAGGCGTTGGTGACTTTTCCGCCAAACGCTTCACAAGCCAGTTGCAATCCGTAACAGATTCCCAGGACGGGAACCCCGAGCTTGAACAGATTCGGATCGCACCGCGGTGCCCCGTCCTCGTAAACGCTGGACGGCCCGCCGGACAGGATGATGCCTTTCGGGGCAAGTTCGGCAATCCGCTCGGCCGGCAAGTCGTGGCGCAGAATTTGGCAATAAACGTTCTGCTCTCGCACCCGCCTGGCAATCAGCTGGGCGTATTGCGAGCCGAAATCCAGAACAACGATGCGTTGCTCAGTCAGCGCCGATGCGCCAAGTTCGGATTGACTTGCATCGGTCGATACGTCTGTCGAGTGGGCGTGCGAAACACTCATGCGAAATCGATGGTGAGGGTAACCGAGGCGGCAGGGGCGCCCTGACACGCAGACGACGGATTCGATGACCGCTTTGATCATTTTGTCGTGCGCTGCTGTCGCCAATGCCAAACCGGGAGTGTAGAAAATGCATCGGTTATCCCCAAGGGGCTAAACAGATACCGCCGGGTTTAAACACACATGAGAATCCTTTTGACCAACGACGATGGTGTCTTTGCACCGGGATTATCCGCTTTGGAGCAACAACTCCGCCATCTGGGCGAAGTCATCGTGATCGCCCCGGCGACCGAGCAATCCGGCGTCAGCCACTCGATCACGTTTTTGACGCCTCTGGTCGGCAAATCGATCCACCGCGATGGCCGACACTGGGCGTGGGCGGTCGAGGGCAGCCCGGCGGATTGTGTCAAATTGGCGATCGCCGAATTGTTGCGGGAAAATCCAGTCGACTTGGTCGTCAGCGGCATCAACAACGGGCTGAATGCCGGGATCAACGTGCTGTACAGCGGGACCGTCGCCGCCGCGATCGAGGGCGCTTTTTTCGGTACCACCAGCGTCGCGGTTTCGCTGGAATACGATCCGGATGCCGATTTCCAGTCCGCCGCCGTGATCGCAAAGAACATCATCGGAGGAATTGCCAAACACCCCGACGCAAAGGGCAAACTGTTTAATTTAAACATTCCTACCGCTGCCACCCATTCGCCTGCCGAACTGCAAATCGTTCCAATGGGATTGGCCCAGTACGGCAATCGCTATGAAAAGCGGCAAGACCCGGGTGGACGCGACTACTACTGGGCGCTTTGGGAAGAACCCAGCGAACCGCCGCCAGAAAAGACGGACATTACCGAATTACGCAAGGGCAACGTCACGTTGACCAGTTTGCAATTCGACATGACCAACCATCCCGTTACCGACGACATGGAAGGCTGGGGACTGAAACTTTGAAAGCACCTGACTCGAGTGCTTCCCCCATAGATTCTGCGGATGAGCCTTAATTTTTGGGTTAACCGCGACATGTACGACGGACTTCTCGTCCGTCGAAATCGACACTTGTCGACAGACTGGAAGTCTGTCGTACCCCAAAATCAA
>JAGQPO010000808.1 GCA_020426665.1 Planctomycetales bacterium | reverse complement strand
CGAACACTATTGGGAAGGGGGTAATTTCCGGTTGATTCAGCTGTGTGAGCGAAAACTACCCCCTTCCCCTTTTTGGGAGTTAGACGGCTGCTTTGGAAATCAATCGTTTGATAAACCCGCCAAGCCCTTTCGCCCGCGGAGTTGATTTTGAAGTCGATTGACCTGCGTCATCCCCGGAGAATGTTGCGTTGTTTTTGGCGGCAACGTGCTCTCGCCAATCCAATTCGGCGACTTCCCAGCCGACGTCGTATCCCGCCCGCTCGCTCATGAAATACTTGTGCTGATCTATTTCTGCAATCTCTTGCTGCGACAACGTTGATGTTTGATTGTTCATCATCTGCCTCCGTGACTGGCTTGATCGATTAATGATTTCCCGGGTCGAATCTGTAGGCTTCAGCGAACGAACACTGGGGAAGTCTAGTTTGGGGCAATTGTTCCGTTGTTGCCCCGTTCGTCAATCGCAGCTTGTCGTTCTGCAAGCGTCGAATTCGATAGCGGCAGCCAGTTTCACCCTAGGGTGTTTGAATGGCATGCGACGTTTCAGAACAAAAATTTTTGAGCGGCCAAAATCACGGCGACGCCAACGATTCCCCAAATAAAGACTCCACGCATAACGGCATCGAATTTTTCCGCGTCCATTTTGTTCCTGATGATTCAACCGTGAGAAGGATTTGGCGTGCAAGGTACTGTCGCGAGAAGTCTTAGGACGCCGTGGTGAAGTTTTGGTTCCGCCGGAATTAGAAATCTGTCAAATTGCCCACCGTCCGGCTGTCGGAAATGGCGGCGATTCAGCGGAGTCACTGATTTGGCAACGCTTCCGTACGGTAATCGCTTACAATCGGTAGTCTTCCGTTCAGGTTCGGAAATCCGCTCCACTTTGGCGACACCAGGTTGCCGTAATCGATACACCTCCTACGAAGCGACACCAAATGATGGCCCGAGTTTGTTTCTTGTTCGTCGTTGTTTTGACTGCATTTTGGCCGTGTCCGGCTGCTGGAACCGGCCCCGCCGGGCCAAACATCTTGTTCATCTTTTCCGATGACCATGCGATGAATGCAATATCGGCTTATGGGGGAATCCTTGCCAAAGCTGCCCCGACGCCGAACATTGATCGGATCGCAATCGAAGGCGCCTTGTTCCGAAATTCTTTTTGCGCTAATTCAATTTGCGGCCCGTCGCGGGCGTGCATCTTGACAGGAAAACACAGTCACAAAAATGGATTCCTGCGTAACACGGGCAACGGATTTGATCAGTCCCAGTGGACAGTTGCAAAAGCACTGCATGCCGGCGGTTACCAGACAGCCGTGATCGGAAAGTGGCACCTGAAAACAGATCCAGTCGCATTTGATTATTGGGACATCTTGCCCGGACAAGGCAACTACTACAATCCGGTCTTTATTTCGATGGATGGTACGCAAAAACAGTTCGAAGGCTATGCGACGGATATCACAACCGACAAGGCGATCCAATGGCTTGATCGACGCGATGACGGGAAACCATTCTTTCTGATGTGTCAACACAAGGCGCCGCACCGAACGTTTTCGCCTGCGTTGCGTCATCTTGGGACTCTGGACGGAGTTGTTTTGCCCGAGCCATCAAATTTGTTTGACGACTATTCCACTCGCAGCCGGACATTGCCGGAGAATGAAATGGAAGTCGATCGACATCTCACTTGGGCGTACGACCTGAAGCTTCGCAAGGATGAAATGGACGGAGTGGCGTTGCCTGAATTCAGGTCCTATGGGACGCCTGAATACAATCGAATGACCGACGATCAGAAAACACAGTGGGATGCTCACTTTGCACCAAAGAACAAGGCGTTTATCGCGGATTACAAGGCCGGCAAGTTTGACCACAAGCAATTGGTCCGCTGGAAATACCATCGCTACATTCAAAACTATTTGGAAACGGTCAAGGCGGTCGATGAGAGTGTTGGGCGGTTGTTAAAGTATTTGGACGATCATCATTTGGCCGACGATACCGTCGTGATCTATTCGTCCGATCAAGGTTTTTACTTGGGCGAACACGGATGGTTCGACAAGCGTTGGATGTTCGAAGAGTCGTTCACGATGCCATTTGTGATCCGTTGGCCGGGAGTCATTCAGCCGGGTTCTCGTCCGACTGCGTTGATCCAGAATATCGATTATGCGTCAACGTTTCTGGAGATCGCCGGTCTATCCATTCCGGACGAAGTTCAGGGCATATCAATTGTGCCTGTGTTGAAAGACAGTCGGCGTCAAATCCGCGATGCGGTCTATTACGCCTACTATGAACTGGGCGAACACGCGGTCCCCCAGCACTTCGGTGTCCGCACCCACACCCATAAACTGTTCTACCTGCCATGGACTGACGAGTGGCAGTTGTTCGATTTGGTGAACGATCCTCATGAAATGCGGAATGTCTATTCGGACGAAAGCTACGCGGAGGTCCGAAAGTCGCTGCACGCGAAATATGATTCACTGCGAACGTACTATGATGCCCCCAGTTACCAGGCTTACGCGCCTAAACCGCGGCAATAGGTTAATTCCCGCCGACGTGCGAATGCATCCGCTAACGCTACGTCGCCCGTACGCTAGCGCGCTGGCGGCTGATATCAATCGACGCTTCTACCGGTCAGCGACTGTTCGCTAGCCCCGGCGCACACAACAGCGTCGGACGATCAAACGACATTAGCCGACTCGCGCGGTCGTTCGGGCCGCATGCAGCATGCCGATCGATGCCCGTACGCTGGCGCGCTGGCGGCTGATATCAAACGATGCTTCTACGGGTC
>JAGQPO010000807.1 GCA_020426665.1 Planctomycetales bacterium | reverse complement strand
CCTTGATTCCGCCGCCGGCCATCCAACACGTAAACGCGTCTTTGTGGTGGTCGCGACCGTTCAGGCCATCGCCCTTCGTCCCGCCCTGGTTCAGCGGGGTGCGACCGAATTCTGATCCCCAGATGATCAGCGTCTGATCCAGCAGTCCGTGGCGTTTCAGGTCTTTGATCAGAGCCGCGATCGGCCGGTCGGTCTGTTTGCATTTCTCGGGCAATCGCGTTTCGATTCCGCCGTGGTGATCCCAGTCCGAATCGTAGAGTTCGATCAATCGCACGCCCCGCTGAACCAATCGGCGCGCAAGCAAGCAGTTGTTGGCGAATGATGCCTTGCCGGGTTCAGCTCCATAGAGTTCAAGTGTCTCGGACGTTTCTCCCGCGATACTCATCAGCTCCGGTACCGAGGCTTGCATCCGGAAGGACATTTCATATTGACTGATTCGCGTCTGGATCTCGGGGTCGCCGGTTGCGATGAATTGTTGTTGATTTAATTCGCCAAGCGCATCGAGCACTTCGCGTCGCTGGTCTTTGGATCGACCTTGGGGATTCGATAGGAACAAGACCGGGTCGCCCTGGGAGCGAAATTGAATTCCCTGATAGACACTGGGTAAGAATCCCGGCGACCACATGCTGGTTCCCGCGCCGCCGGCCGGGCCGCTTAGCATGACGACATAGCCGGGCAGGTCGCTGTTTTCGCTGCCCAGTCCATAGCTGACCCAAGACCCAAAACTGGGGCGTCCACCACGTCCGAAGCCGGAATGCAAGAACATCTGCGCTGGGGCGTGATTGATTTCGTCGGTGTGCAACGAATGGACAAACGCGATGTCATCGGCAACGGAACCCAGGTGTTGCCAAAGTTCTGACATGGTGTGCCCGCAATCGCCATGTCGCGAAAACTTCCACGGCGAACCGGCAAGAGTCGATGTCTTGCCGATAAACGCAAAGTCGCGGTCCTTGGTGATTTCCGGGGGGCAGGGCTCGTTGTGTCGTTTGACCAGTTCGGGCTTTTCGGCGAACAGATCCAAATGCGATGGGGCACCGATCATGTGCAGATAGATGACATGTTTGGCTTTGGCCGGAAAGTGCGGCGACGGCGCCGCGCACAGATCGTTGCCCAGCATTGATGCCAGCGCGATGCCGCCAAACCCCAGCCCGGCGTCGCTCAGGAATCCGCGGCGGTCGATGATGCCGGTGTGGTCGCATTGATCGCTTGTCGATTGTGATGCCCGTCGGGTGGTTGCATATGCCATGACGAATCTCAGTCTTTGGTGATGGTTTCGTGCAGGTTCAACAGGACCGTCGCCACACCATACATCGGGTCCGGCGAATCAGATTGTTGCCGATAGAGATGCATCAGCGTGGCGCGTTCACTTTCGTTGGGTTTCCGCGAGGTGCAGATTTGGAAGCCGTAGTCGATCTGTTCATCGACGGGTTCGCCGCCGCGCTCGTTTCGGATTCTCTCCGACAACGATGATGCCGCCTCGACAAACACCGGGTCGTTCAACAGCGTCAGCGCCTGAAGCGGCGTGTTGGTCCGCGATCGCTTGACGGTACACGCAAGCCGCGCGGTCGCATCAAAGTTGACAAAGCTGGGGTACGGAGATCCGCGTTTGATCACGACGTAGATGCCGCGCCGATGCCGCTGGCCGTCCGGGCTGACTTCGTAATCGTATGCCTCGCCACCAACCTTGGACCATACTCCATCGGGTTGGAATGGACGTATCGGGGGGCCAAATTGTTTCAGGCTCAACAATCCCGATGCTGCAAGTGCGTTGTCGCGAATCATTTCGGCATCCATTCGAAATCGGGCGCCACGCGCCAAAAGTCGGTTGTCCGGATCGACATCTCGCAAATCATGTCGGATGGCGGAGGATTGTTGATACGTCGACGACATCACGATGGTCTTTAACAACTGTTTCATTGACCAGCCGTTGTCCATCAATTCCATGGCAAGCCAATCGAGCAGTTCGGGATGTGATGGAGGTTCGCCTTTGATTCCAAAATCATCCACCGTGGTGACGATTCCTTGGCCGAACAGCTCGGCCCACCAGCGGTTGACGGTCACCCGCGCAACGATCGGGTTGTCTCGCGACGTCAGCCACTTTGCCAGGGTCAGTCGATTCGGCGGCCCCGTCGGTGTGGGGTGCAGTGCTTTCGGTGTCCCGGGCTGGACCGGCTGGCCGGGAGATTTGTAGTCGCCACTCATTAACACGTTCGATGGGCGCGGCTGGTCAAGTTCGACCATCACCAACGTGGTGTCCGGGGCCACGCCAGCGATTTGTTTCTCGAGATCGCGGATGGTTTCTTTGATCGCGATCGTTTGTGAATCCGTTTCAATGAAGTAATCGACCAGTGCGTCACGTTCCTTGTTGGTCCACTGTGCGGAAGGTTTTTGCGCCGCCTTGACGATCATCTCCGGGACTGGCTCGGCGTGGACATCGCCGCTGACCGCAGAGATCTTGAACCGTCCGATCGAAATCGCGCGGCCGAAACTGTGCGTCATCGTGACCTCCAGGCAATCGCCCGGGCCCAGAGTGATCGGTTGGTCCAATTCAAACGTCGCCCAGTGCGGTTTGCCCTGCTGCGGCGAAATCGCCCAACCTGTTTTAGGTTGATCATCGACCGCCCCGAAGACGTCCCATTTCTTCTGAGAGAAACTGGCCCGGGCCGCGGCGAAGGATAGTTTTCGACGCGATTGATCGGCGGCCAGAAATTCGACACCAAAGTGATTCAATACGAAATTTCTGCGCTCGCCGCGTCCCGGGCCTTGCTCGGGCAATGAATCGTCAAGCAGTGCGTCCAGCCGCAGCGCACTGACTTTGATAACCTGCTCATTCCCCTGCTGATCCGTGTCGATGGTGGCCCGCATTTTGTATTCGTCCTTGTCCGGCGGGTCGCCTCCGACCAGCAAGACCGAACCGTCGTCCAGTATTTCATGGGTGTCCGTCGTGCCTTGCGATTGGAAGTCGTGGATTTCCAAGACTCGCGTTCGTGGAGCATCGGCGATTTGTTCATTCAGACGACCGATCCGGTTTTCCAGCCCTGCTTCGACTTGTTGACGCAGCTTCGCTTGGCGTCGTCGCGCGTCGGCGAGCTGTTCTTGCAGTTCACTGCGACGGCTATCGCGCTGTTGATCGGCCAGCGGCATGCTGGGGCCTTGGAATTTGATCGATGACGGTGTTTTGGGATTGGCCCGATCCGCCTCCTTTTCGGTGTTATTAAAATAGGCCAGCAGTTCGTAATACTCTTTGGTCGAAAAGGGATCGTATTTGTGATCATGGCA
>JAGQPO010000806.1 GCA_020426665.1 Planctomycetales bacterium | reverse complement strand
CGACGGCAAACGGTTTCACCTACATCATTCTTCTGACCGCCAAACTGGAAAAAGACGCGTTGGTCAGTGCGATGGACGCCGGAGCGGATGACTTTTTGATCAAGCCATGCGACCACGAAGAACTCCGTGTTCGCATTCGCGAGGGCGAGCGAATCATTCGCCTGGAACAAACGCTCGCCGATCAGAATCGGCAACTTCGCCAAGCCCAGGCCGCTTTGGTACAAAGCGAGAAACTCGCCAGCCTGGGGCAACTTGCCGCCGGCATGGCCCACGAAATCAACAATCCAATTTCATTCATTTCCAACAACCTGGCAGTTCTGCGCCGCGACGTGGCGTCGCTGATTGAATTGCTGGACATGTATCGTATGCTTCGGGATGCTCCCACGGATCACGGTGCCTTGATCGTACAATTGGACCAAATGGAAAAAGATTGCGATCTGGACTGGGTGCGAGAGAACTTGCCGAAGATGTTTTCCAGTTCGATCGATGGACTGAGTCGCATCCGCGACTTGGTCAAAAATCTTCGCGATTTTGCCAGGCTTGACGAGGCCGAACTCGGCGATGTGGATATAAACCAAACGCTGCGATCCACTTTGGAAATGCTGAGCCGCGAATGTGAATCCAGCCAGGTCGTGATCGAAATGCATTTGCAAGACAACCTTCCCACGATAGTCGGTCATCCTGCGAAGATCAACCAGGTTCTGTACAATCTGGTGCTTAACGCAATTCAGGCGAGTGAAGTATCTGGGGAAATTGACGTTGCCACTTTCTTGGACGCGCAAGACCTAATTAATATCGAAATTAAAGATCAAGGTTGTGGAATCAAATCGGATGATTTGGAGCGTATTTTCGAACCGTTTTACACGACCAAGCCGGTCGGCCAAGGCACCGGGCTTGGGTTGGCAGCCAGTTATGGAATCGTTCGCGATCATGGTGGAACAATCGAAGTCGAAAGTGTTGTCGACCATGGGGCTACCTTTCGCTTGCGATTGCCGTTGCGACCCACCCATCGATAGCAACAACTCCGATATTACACCTTCGGTCATCCGCCACACCGGTAACCCAAGGCACGAGTCCGCCGCCAGAGTAAAACGATGACGACAAACCAAGCACCGCAAAAACACTCTGTCCTGCTCGTTGATGATGAACCCGAAATCCTGTTTTCGTTGAAAGGATTACTGCGGCGTGAGTTCAACCTGTTCACGGCTGAATCGGGAGCCGAAGCGCTGGAGGTTTTGCGAAACCATCCCATTCACGTCGTCATGTCTGATCAACGGATGCCCGAAATGACGGGTGTCGAATTGATGAGCCGGATCAAGGTCGACCAACCCGACGCAATTCGAATGATTTTCACCGGATACGCAGACATCAAAGCGGTTGTCGAAGCCATCAACACCGGCGGCCTGTTCCGATATATCACCAAACCGTGGGACCCAGACGAATTATTGGACGTACTGCGCGAGGCTACCCAGGAGTACGATGCAATCGTCGAAGGTCGCCGACTTTTGCGTGACACATCGGATCATTTGAAAGATGGCCTGTGTATCGTTCAGGATGCTTTAAACGATGCCTCCAATCTTGACCATTCACGATTAAGCCGCTTCATCGAAAACTCGAACGAGCTGCTGGCGCGAATCGACCGGGCGTGATGCATGTGCACCGTCACTGCCGGGAGCGGAACCTAATTCCCTGATTGATGCCGATGACCGAAAAACAACCGGTGATTCTGACGGTCACCATCGAAACACAGAATCAACGATGGTTTGTGGCGGGCATCACGTTGTCCGGCGAACCGATCGAGCTGATGTGCTCCGAACCCGGAAATTTGACTCCCTACGTCGGAAAGGAGTTTGACGAACAAGTCAGCTTTTTGCGACACCGGCTATCCGGAGTTTTGCAGCGAGGGTGCGATCGTTTGTGGGGGCGGATGATGAAACCTTGCCAAATTGTGTTCATTACAGATGACGCCTTTGCGGATGCCGATGACCAGTTGGGGTGCCGCGTCGCAGAACACTTCGTCCAGTGGATGACTCGCCCCCCGGTCGTCTTTTATCAATGTCAAAACGGCTGGTCCGACCCGTCGGAAGTGAAATTAGATTGTCTTGCCGGGACCATCGATGACGAAGTCCACCAGGCATTTGTCAACGGATTACCAGCGCTGGTCGGCTCATTAAGACATCTCGAACGCTGGGAAAGAGCATCGAACGCCGGGAAATAGCAAAACGTCGCAAATTCGCCCTTTACCCTGCTTCGGTCGTTTTGGTTTACTGCCGTTTGACCCCGGTGCCGAGTGGTCCGTCAATTCTTGATTATAGGGTACGACGGACTTCCAGTCCGTCGACAAGCGTCGATATCAACGGACTGGAAGTCCGTCAGTACAAATCTGGCTCTGCCCAAAAATGAACGATCACGCCTTTGTCATCAGTCTCGCCCGCTCAACCACCCGTGCGGCAAACGCATTGTCCATTTTGGACCAATTGCCGATGACTGGTGAAGTATTGCCGGCAGTTGACGGCAGGGCATTGAGTGAAGATGAAATCGCAACGGTATTCCAACGCCAGATTCACTCGCCGCGATATCCATTTGAACTCAAGGCAAACGAGATTGGATGCTTTCTGAGTCACCGAAAGGCTTGGCAACAGATCGTCGAACGCGGACTGGACGCTGCGATGATTTTGGAAGACGACGTTGCCGTTGACTCGCAAACCATTGCTTCGGCGGTGGACTACTTGCGGAGCCTGCAATCGCAATTTCCCTACGTCCAGTTCCCTGTTCGGCCGGTTCCCAAATCGGCAGCAGTTCTGACAACTTCCATTGACCATTCCATTCGGCTTCCGCAGGTCACGATGCTGCGTACTTCCGGACAATGGGTCACGCGCGATGCGGCTGCCGAGTTACTGAAAGCGACCAAGAAATTTGATCGCCCTGTTGATACGACGCTGCAAATGCACTGGATCACTTCTGTCCGCCCAGTCGTTCTCGAACCGTCGTGCATCGTCGACGCCTGCAATGACCTGGGCGGCAGCACAATCGGCGAGGGAAAGAAGCGAACATTGAACCTGACCAAGATCCGACGGGAAATCGATCGCACCCTGTATAGGACTCGCATTGCGCGTCTTTCTGCGATCTACAGATCGATGGCCGGCTAGGGGACGACAAGTCAATTCTTGGCGTATCGGACGTTCTTTTTTTTGGAACGCAGGACGTCAGTCAATGGGCCGGCGGTGCTAGAATAGCAGGGTTTCTGACGCTATTGGAATCTATGTATTGGGTTTGGATTGATGAAAGACTTGCGACAATCGGGAATGACGCATCGATACGC
>JAGQPO010000805.1 GCA_020426665.1 Planctomycetales bacterium | reverse complement strand
GAAATGCAAACCGGCGAAGGCAAAACGTTTGCCGGACTGTTGCCGGCCTATGTGCTCGCGCTGTCTGGTCGCGGTGTTCACGTCTGTCTTCCGAACGCATACTTGGCCCAGCGGGATCAAGCGATAGCGTCGCCGGTGTTTTCACGACTCGGCTTGTCGACCGCGGTCCGCCGCGAAAACGATTCCTTTCAAGTAACACGCGCAGCTTACGAGGCGGACCTAACGTATGGTCCCGGCCAGCTGTTCGGTTTTGATTACCTGCGTGATCAATGGACACGACGGCAATTCGCCGATTCACCATTGGGCAGCGCTACGATGGCGAGAGTCTTGGGTCGCTCCATGGATTCTCAACTGCGAATGCGTGGGCTGTATGCCGCCGTGGTCGACGAAGCGGACCAGGTTCTGGTCGACGATGCGACCTCGCCACTTTTAATCTGCGCCGCCAATGACCGACCGGCACCGGACGCAATGCTTCATCAGATCGCGCGCTTGACCGCACTTTCGCTCCAGCGCAACGCCGACTTTGAAATCGATTCGGTAGCCGGCGATGTACAGTTGACAGACCATGGATTTCGTCATGTCTATGAGAATGAGGAATTCGCGACGCACGTGCAATTAAATCGACCATGGCATGCATATGTGATCTCGGCCCTGAAGGCTGAATTTTTGTTGCTTCGGGATCGACATTACGTTGTGATTGATGACCGGATTTGTCTGGTCGAACAATCAACCGGACGTGTCTTCCGCGACCGAACGTGGTCCGACGGTTTGCACCAGGCGGTTCAAACCAAGGAACGATTGGTAATCACAGCGGAAACGCAATCACAGGGGCGCATCACACGCCAAGCCTACTTTCGAATGTACGAGAATTTGTGCGGCATGACGGGAACCGCACAAGCGTGTCGACGCGAGTTGCATTCCATTTATGGATTGGACGTTTCGGAAATCAAAACCCGGCTGCCTTCACGGCGTCGCGTCATGGAAACGAAAGTCTTTCCGTCTCGGTCGGCCAAGCTGGTCGGGCTTGTCGATGAAACCACACAAGTTATTCGCGAAGGACGCGCGGTACTGGTCGGCACCAACCACATTGAACAAACTGAAACGATCGCCGAGGCGTTTCGGAAAGCGGGGATCATTCCAGCGGTACTCAACGGGGTGCAATCCGGGGAAGAGGCTGACATCATCGCCCAGGCAGGAAGCGCTCGCGCCGTCACCGTCGCAACCCATCTCGCCGGACGGGGCACCGACATCAAGCTGGCGTCGTCGGTTGCGAAGGCTGGCGGTTTACACGTGATCGGATGGGAACACCATCGGCTTTCTCGGGTGGATCGCCAACTGATCGGTCGTGGTGCGCGACAAGGCGACCCCGGAACCGCCAGGTTCTTGATATCGCCTGACGATCACTTCATCGCCGGCCAAGCGCCCCATCTCGCCGCGGCTGTGATCAGGTGCTTGGATTGTCCAAAGGCGATTCCTGCACTTTGCCACAGTCTTGCCGCAGTTCAGCGGACTTTGGAATCACATGATCGAAGTGTCCGATACAGATTGATGCGGCAAAACCAACGTCCCGGAAACGCATTGACCCGAGGCATTGCCCCAGCGGAAAACCCACGCGGTGAAGCCAATCAAAATCGTTCGAAACTGAACCGACCACTGCGATTCGGCGTGATCCGATAGCACCAACCCAATCGAAGAGGTAAACGAACATGAGAATCACGAATGTCGACCGGCGGCAGACGGTATCACAAGTTTTCGCAGCGTGTACGGTTGGACGCCTTGGGCAACCGGCACATAAAAATGATCCGGCACAAGCGTCAACCGTTTGGTCCATGCGGTACATGGTGACAAGTTTGTTTGTGTGCATGTTCGTCGGTCCGGCATTGGCAGCAGACCGAGTCATCGAGGTTGAATGTTTCACCGAACCCTATCGCCAGATCAAGATCGCCGCGCCGGAGATGGGTGTGTTGACGGAAATCTTGGTTGCCGAGGGAGACCAGGTTTCGGAACTTCAGTTGCTTGCACAATTAGATGATCGCGTTTTGGAAAAGTCGCTTGAGGTCTCACGTGTGGCGAAAAACGCCAGCGGATCACTGCGAGCTGCGCTCAGCGAGCTAAAAACGACTCAAGATCAATTGGAAAGCTATCGAAACTTGCTTCGCAGCGCCAACGCGACGGACCGGGAAATGCAGCGTGCCACAACGGCGGTCGCAGTGGCCGATGCAAAGGTTCAAATCGTGCGTGATGAGTTGCTGGTTCGGCAAAGCGAATATGATCGGACGCTAGCGCAATTGGAAAATCGAAAAATCAAGTCGCCGATTCGAGGCACCGTCGTTGCCATCAATAAAGAAGTCGGCGAGTACGTTTCGCCTTCGGACCCCGTCATCATGTCCGTCGTGGATTTGACGCAACTCAAAGCGATCTTCTCGGTACCGCGACACGTTGCAACCGCTGTGCGTGTCGGCCAAACCGCTTCGCTGGACTTTGCCAGCGCGATCACCGGAATCGGGGTCATTGAATACATCGCGCCCACGACCGACCCGCAAAGCGGTACAGTGCGTGTCAAATTTCGAATCGAGAATCAAACAGGCGCGATTCCGTGTGGCGTTCTGTGCCGCTGGAATGGTGTTGCGAACGACGTTGATCACCAACTGAGTCGGACAACGACGGGACCACTGCGTTGAACCAGTCACGTGGAGACGTCGTTGGGGGCTTATCCGGCACCTTTGTTTTGGGCGTCGATGGTGCCGGTTCGCGCGAAGTTGATTGCACCGCTACACAGTCAGGCCATTGGTGTGACGGATCGAGTCAACCGCTTCAAGGCGCCGACGCCCGCCCGAGCGACGAAGTGGGATCTTCACTGCGGCCTCTTGCGACTCTTTCGGCGATCATCGAACTGATCGCAAAAATCAACTCAACCATTGATTTGGATGAAGCCGGTGACGTTGCCGCGCATGCAATCCATCGGTGGACCGCTGCGTCCGCAGTCGAGGTTTTTTGGCAACGCAAATCCAATCACGTTTGTCAATTGATCGGTCGTCGGGGTGCCGAGTTCTGTCAAAGCGATCCGCAACATGCGTTGCGACAGGCGGCGGCGGAAGAGGCGTTGACGCGGGGTTCATTGACCGACACGGGAGCGGTCGCCAAACGCGATCAGACCTCTTTGTTGGCGGTGCGTCGTTACACCAAGGTGGCCGGTTCACGTCGGCTACTGGGCGTTTCGCTGCGTCCCAAATCAGCCGTTCGGTCCGGCGAAGTCGCACGGATTGAAGAACTCCGTGGGCAGTGCTGCGGTGTTATTCTATTGCATTTCGACCGCGTGCTTTCCGAAAACGAAGCATCTTCTTTGCGTTTGTGCCTGGATACTGCGCAAGATCCTCTGTTTCATGCATTAACAAAAATCGCTGCCACCGAGCCTGGTGTGTTGACCAAGTGGTTTCGATGTGCAACAGGTGACACGACATCGCGGAAATTGAAACTGGTGCTGTTTGGGGCCGCGTTGCTGATCGGGATAATGATGATACCGATGCCGTACCAGGCGAGCGTCGGATCGGAATTGCAACCGGTGGGGCGCCGGTATGTTGCTGCACCGGTCGCCGGCACGCTGGAAAAAGTATTTGTTCATCCGGGAGATGTTGTCCAATCGGGCACGCTGTTGGCGCGAATTGACGCCCGCGAAATCGAAATGGAGCTGGCCGGGAAACGATCCGAACTGTCGCGTTTACAGCAAGAACAAAAGGGACAATTGGCGCAACACCAATTCGCCGAAAGTAAGCTGGCGTCGTTGCGCGCGGAGCGATTGCAATCTGAAATTGAATTGTTGCAATTGCGCCGACAGAGGCTTGAAATCACCGCGCCGATCGATGGCGTGATCGTGACCGGTGATTGGAAACGATCCGAGGGGACGCTGCTCGATTTGGGCGAGATGCTGTTCGAAATCGCTCCGTCGGGAGAGTTCAGCGTCGAAGTCTCCGTCGCGGAATCCGACATTCTGCTTGTGCGTCCCGGCATGTCGCTGCGGTTCCGATTGGATTCAATTCCCAATCGTTTGTTCGAAGCGACGCTTCAACGCATTCACCCCCGGTCGGAAATACGCGATGATGCAAACGTCTTTTTGGCCGAGGCACGCCTGGTCGATACCGACGGAGTGCTTCGACCGGGCATGCGCGGACACGGAAACGTCGAGACGGATCGACATGCGATCGGGTGGAACCTGTTCCACAAGGCCTATCACCGGTTGCTACTGTTGATCGGAGTGTAGTGTTATGTCAACGACATCCGCGCCATCGATCAATTTCGAAGCGATTGATATTGCTCATCAATCGTTGCGATTGATCGATGATTTGGCGGCCTGGCCTGTTTGGGAAAATGGACGACGGATCTATCGCCTGGAATGTCGCGACTCGAAGCGGTTCTATCGCGTCGGGTTTCGCGAATATGCATTTATTTCACTGCTAAATGGTCAGACAACCGTTGCGGCGGCGTGCGGGTTGGCGGCATCGGCGCTGGGTAACGATGCACTGGCGAGCGATGAAGCGGAATCGATCGCGATCTGGTTGATCGAAGAAGGCATGGCTTCACTGGCCGCCGAATCAGGTTCCGATGCGCCAAGTGGTTACGCCGCGCATCGATCTGGTCGTGTGCCGCCAGATCGTGTGGCGAGCCTGTGGAGTCGATTCAATCCGTTTTGGATTCAGATTCCGGTCATCAAGAATGTCGAGCCGTTAGCACCGATCTTTCGATCCATGGCCAAGTGCTTGCACCCGCTGTGGATCGCAATCGGTACTCTGATCGTGGCTGCCGGTATTCTGACGTTCTTTGCCCACTCCCGCGACGTCTATGAATCGGCAAGCAGCCTGTTTAGCCCGAGCGGATGGATGTCCTTGTTACTGACGTGGGTCGTGCTGAAGTTCATTCACGAGACCGGTCACGCGATCGCATGCCATCGTGTCGGTGGCGAAACCGGCGAACTGGGGATTGTCTTGATCCTGTTTGCGCCACTGGCCTACGTTGATGTTTCAAGTTGTTGGCGATTGCCGCGACGAAGTTCTCGATTGATCGTTTCTGCGGCGGGCATGTTTGTAGAGTTGTTTGTGGCCGCAATCGCAATATTTTTTTGGCGGGCAACCGACGACATCACCATACGATGTTGGCTGGCGAACGTCGTGATCACCGCTGGTGTTTCGACGATTCTATTTAACGCAAACCCGCTGATGCGTTTTGACGGATACTACCTGCTAAGTGACTTGGTTCAGATTCCGAATTTGTCCACGGAGGGAACGTTGGAACTTAGACGGATCGGCCGTCGACTCTTCTATGGTGAAGAGAACGGTGGTGGTCATTACCGCGGCTTGCGGCGTATCTTTATTCTGCTTTACGGTGTTGCGGCGGTATGTTGGAGGTTAATCATTTGCGTCGTCCTGTGTTTTTCGGCGGCAGTCATGTTTTCCGGAGCCGGAATTGCCTTGGCGGCCGTTGGCGCGGTCGGCTGGTTCGGAAAACCGATTTGGGTTGTGATGACGACCGCTGTGGAAAATTTTCGATTCGACCCGATGCGTTTCATCCGATCATTTGTTGTAGCGTCATTGGTCCTTGCGATCGGAGCGGGGTGCCTAGGTTTTCCCATTCCCACAGGGGTTCGAATTGCAGCAGCCGTTCACGATGCCCCCGACTCGATCATTCGGGCGGGCTCGGACGGATTTGTGCGTCAGATTCACGTGCGAGATGGTCAATTCGTCCGCCGTGGAGATCCATTGGTGACGCTGGAGAATCGATCACTTGAAGAAGAAGAAAAGCAATTACGACTGTCAATCCAGGAAAACGCGGTCTTGAATCGGATCGCAAAGGACCGTCACGATGCTTCGGCGGAATGGATGACGCAGCAAGATCTTTTGGCGTTGGAACAAAAGATCGAACAGGTCATACCCAAGGTCGACGCACTGACAATCACGGCTCCGTTTGATGGGACGATCAGTACCCGAGAGCTGGGTGTTCTGATCGATTGTTTCGTCCATGAGGGGGACGAAATCACACGCATTGTCCGAGACGGTGGAGTCGAAGTGATTGGTTTGATTCATCAGGACGAAATCGCCACGGCCAAAAAATACGTCGGGCTTCCCGTTACCATTCGAGATGTCAGTTACCGCCCCTATCAGGGACGATTGCAACGCATCGATCCGCGCGCCTCCTATCAATTACCGGATCAATCATTGGCGGCTCCGTTTGGCGGCCCGATTCAGGTGACAAAGAGCGACACCGACGATCCGGGGCATGACGAAAGCGTGTTTCGATTGGTCGCACCGCATTTCCTTGCGAGAGTCGATCTTTCAGCTGCCGGCCAAAACCAGCTGAAAACGGGCTCACGTGTCAGAGTTTATCTCGGGTACCGTCACGATTCGCTTGCGCAACGGATCACCACTGCCCTACGCCACCTTTGGCATCTGACGAGGGCCAGGGCCAAAGGGTAAATATGAACTTGGGCTGTTTGTTTCAGCCAACATAAGCCGCTATGATACTCGCCTGAGCCTAAACCAAATCACCCATCGGGATTCATTTCGAGGAAGACAATGCCGGTGCTACTCGAAGGAACGGCCGTCGTGATTCGCAACGATGCATTGGATCGTTGCCTTGACGGCGGAGCATCGAGTTTTCACACGATCGCGCCCAACGCGATGTCCTTTGGGGATGGCGAATTATCACAAGCCAGCTTCATGTCGTCGCGTGACGCCGAGTTGTTTCGTGAGAAATTGATTCTGATGGGCCTGCGAGACGATGAGGGTTCCCCTGAGGTTGTCGTCGTCGATGCGCACAATCATACGGTTAACCCGGCGTGCGACTGGCTGCAGTTGATGGAATACAAAGGCAACCTGATTGCCAGTCTGGTCGGTAATGATTCGGACGTTGTCGTTGCCCCGGAGTCCTGGGATCCTGACGCCGGGCCATCGCTCCAACACATGTCGGCCGACGAAGTCAACGAGCGGCTGGAGTTTCTGCGCCGTGACGAACGGGTGGATGTTTATCGCGACAAGGAAACAGGCCAACTGCTTTACAGCGCACGGCTGCACGCGACGCCCGACGAGCTGTTTGAACAAGCCGCCGACATCATCTTGGGTAACATGCGACACCCCGGGCATCCGCCGCCCACCGAGTCAATCCAATGTCAGATACGTGAAGCGATCGGGATGCTTCAACAGTTGGTCAGCCAAGGAATGGACACTTGGCGTGTTTGGTTCTTGCTGGGAAAGGGGTGGCACGCCGTCGACCGTACCCCGCGCTCGATCACTTCGTTCGAGCGTGCGTTGGCAGTCGCAGACACCGAATCGGAACCTGTCGTCTACAAAGAGTTGGCAGGAGTGCTGTTGGAGAGCGGTGACAGTAACCGGGCTTGCCAGATAGGTGAGAAAGCAGTCGCGATTCGTCCGCGGGATGTCGAATTGCTAGGAAATCTTGCCATCGCCTACTTGCTTGACGGCCGCATCGAATCGGCCGTCAAGTCTTTGGAGCATGCGTTATCAATAGCGCCGGACGACAAAACCAATCTGTTCCTGAAATCAAAGGTTGATGCAGTGCTTTGCGGTATCATACCGGCGCCATCTACGCTCGCTGAACTAGAAGGCCGCCGTGAATCGAAAGGGCCTCCGGCACCCAAGATGCACCAATACAATTGGGTCAACCGAATGATGCGTCGCCTATTGAAGCGACGGTAACTTCTCCGTCAAACGGTCGGTCGGCAACGAGGGAATCCCGACATTGGTAACGGACCCGACTGTTACCTTAATGAACACTCATGCTGCGTCTCTGATCTCTCTAACCGTTGGCTTACGCCGACGGCAGTTCCTGTTTCGCCCTCTGGGCTATAAAAACGCGGCTTCAAAACAATCGTATTCGGGTTCACTCACGGGGCTGATGGCGTCTGGTTGAGAGGCTGGCTCTGTGGAGAGGATCTGGACGTCGACTACCGAAGGTGTCGTACTGTTAGGATTTTTTGACTCTAACGAAATCTATGTATTGGGTTTGGATTGATGTCAGACCTGCGGCGATCGGGAATGACGTATCGACACGCCCCGCCAATGTCTTGTTTGCCAACGGCGAAATACATAGATTCCGTAGGCATGTCACGGCTAATGTACGATCCCACCGTATGAGTCTTGGCTGGTGGGCATTGGGTGCGGGCGTTGCTATCCGGCCGGATGATGCTTTGATGTGATGGCCAAGGCTTCACCATAGATCCCGGGGCTGGCGGCCAAGACGCTGGATTGGCTGACTCCAAGCGGTTCGCCGCGCGCGTCAGTGATGACACCGCCGGCCTCGGTCACGATCAATTGACCGGCGGCGAAATCCCATGGCGAAAGTTTGTATTCAAAGAAGGCTCCGAACATCCCGCAGGCAACGGAGCACAGATCCAGTGCCGCGGTACCGAAGCGACGAATGCCGTGGATGTCGTGGGTGAAGAATTCTTCCAGAGCGGCCAGCGTTGAACGCATCATGTCACCGCGGTCATAGTAAAAACCGCATCCGACCAACGACCGTGACAATCTATTTGCGTCGGTGACATGAATGGGATGGCCGTTACAAGTCGCGCCGCCATCGAGGACTGCGCGATAGGTGTCGCCGCTGATTGGATTATGGACCACTCCGACCGACGGCACGCCGTTTCGGTAGTAGGCGATGGAAACGGCAAAGTGCGGGACGTGATGGGCAAAGTTATTGGTGCCGTCCAGCGGATCGATGATCCACAGGTGTTCCGCGTTGGTATCGCCAACCAGATCTTCTTCTCCCATCAATTCGTGACTGGGAAAAGCGTCCGCCAGCAGGTTGGCGATTACCGACTGGCTTTCCAGGTCGGCATCGCTGACCAAGTCGTACGACTTCCCACCAGAGGCGGATTTGTCTCGCAGCTCAACTCCGTCATGCCAGTATCGGCGCAACACATGACCGCCTGCGGTGGCGGCCGACTCGGCAGCGATCATGATCTCGGAAAGGTGGTGTGACATAAATGTCCGCCAGAGTCGTTTCACCGAGACCCGAGGAGCGATGCGATGCCGGGGAGAGAGCCGGTGTCAATCATGCAAAACGCGGCTGATCAGGCAGGTGAAAGACGAGAGTCGTTTGTTAACGTTCTCGGTAGGTGATACGACCTTTGGTCAGATCGTAAGGCGACAGTTCAACGCGGACTTTGTCGCCGGGCACGATCCGGATGAAGTGTTTGCGCATGCGCCCAGCGACGTGCGCCATCACTTCGTTTCCTGTTTCCAATTGAACACGGAACCGGGTGTTGGCGAGGGCCTGGGTAACAGTACCCTCGACTTCGAATGCTTCTTCTTTCTTTCCCAACTGAATTCCTAGGGGTTATCGTTTGCTGAACTGGACACCACGTCGGGCGCCACGCAAACCGGGTTTCTTTCTTTCCTTCATGCGTGAGTCACGTGTCAGGAAACCGCCGTCACGAAGGACGTCGTGCAGTGATTCGTCGTAGCTGACCAGGGCACGTGCCAGGCCCATTCGTACGGCGCCGCTTTGGCCGGTCAAGCCACCGCCGTTGACTCGGACCAGTACATCAAGTTTACCCGTCAAATCGCAGGCGGCCAGGGCGGCGGTGATCGCAGCCTGGTCTTGGTCGTTGACGAAGTAATCTTCCAGCGATTTGCGGTTGATCGTGATTTTTCCTTCGCCATCGCGAACGCGAACTCGAGCAACGCTGCTCTTGCGGCGCCCTGTTCCCAGTGCATCACCGTTGATCTTGTCTTTTTTGACCAGGGACATCAGTACAGTTATTAAATGAGTCGTTAAAGGATGAATGTACAGTTCCGGCGAGCAACTAGCTCACTTTCTTGCCGGTTCGGGCCAGCGGCTGTGGATTTTGTGCGGAGTGCGGGTGATCCGGGCCGGCATAGATCTTCAATTTCTTGATCATTTGCCGGGCCAGCTTGTTCTTTGGCAACATGCGGCGGACGGCATGATAGATCAGGTCTTCGGGTTTGCGTTGCTGGCGATCGCCGTAGCTTTCCAGCCGCAGCCGTGGGTACCCGGTGTACCAGGTGTAGTGTCGGACGTCCATTTTTCGGCCGGTCATCGCGACCTTGTCCGCGTTTGTGACGATCACAAAATCGCCACAATCGACGTGCGGGGTGTATTGGGGTCGATGCTTGCCCATCAGGACAACGGCGATGTCGCTGGCCAAGCGTCCAAGCACCTCATCGGAGGCGTCGACAAGGTGCCAGCTTTTTTCAACTTGGCCGGGTTTGGCCATGTAGGTAGGTTGCGCAGTCACGGGAACGGTTCTACAAAAAACGGATTGTGTATGCAGTCGGGGCGAACGTCCAACGGTAGGACTCGTCATTTCTATCTCTGGCACACAGACAACCTGGGGATCAAACGGGTTGAAACACAGTGAATCGGCTGATGCTGAGTCTTCTTCGGCTGCGATGACAGCCGGGAAATGACGGCAAAATGTCGCTTGGAAGTAAAGCTAATTGGGTTCGCG
>JAGQPO010000804.1 GCA_020426665.1 Planctomycetales bacterium | reverse complement strand
ACGTCCGCAAGTGGCACGTCCAGCAAGGTAGAGTCCTGCTTTCGATGTGCAACCGAAGGCATTCGTTTTGCGAGCGCTTGCAGCACCGATGACGCACTGCGAACGGCGTAAGACTCCAACGCTTCGCCGCCGGAAAGCATTAGCACGACCAAAGTTCCGGCAAGGTACTCGTCCAGAAAGACAGAGGTCACGATCGAAATGCCGGCCAGCAGGTCCGATCCGAATTCCCGCCGAAACAATTTCAGCAGCAAGTCCCAAACCAACGGAATTCCGCCAAGCACCAGAGCGACCAGCAGCGGAGCGTTATAGATCGCTTCCGAAGCGCCGGACACGAACCGAAGTGCGAGGTGGATGATAATCGCCACGATCGCAATCGCGGCGATGACCACCTGCTTCCAACTGACGTCCGATTCAACGGGAGCAACTTGTTTTTCTTGCATCGACAATTATTAGGCAGTCTATGGACGTCGGTTTATCCGTCGGGTCGGATCTCACCGTATCAAAGAGAGAGTCAACTTATCCCATTCAAACTTCCGCATCCATTAGACTACAATTCGAAACCAAATCGAGCGGCAGACGTCAGATCGGTGGACTATTAATCATTCGTTGATCGTCAAACCTCGCGCATTCTATTTTGGGCAACGCTCATTACGACTCCAGGACCTGAAATGCAATCCATTCGACGATTCACGCTTTGCGTCTCGCTGTTCGCCTTGTCTGTTTTCGTTGAATCCCCCGCTATCGGTCAGCAGCGTCCAGGGGCTTTGTTGTTCGAGCAGGTGTTGCGGCGCAGTGACGTTAATGATGACGGGAAGGTCACGAAAGACGAATTCAAAGGACCTTCACAATTGTTTAAACGCTTCGATCGCAATCAGGACGACGTGTTGTCGAAGGAGGATTTTGTGGGACTGGCCGAACAACTCGGGCAACGCCAGGAGGGGCTGCAGGCTCCTCCTGACGTCAACGTCGTGAAAGATGTCGTGTTCGGAACGGGGGGCGGGCGAGATCTTAAAATGCACATTGTTACCCCCAAAGAAGCACCGCCCGCGCCCGCGCCGGTCTACGTTTGGATTCATGGCGGCGGATGGCAATCCGGAAACAAGGAAGGCGGTGTTCGTCAGGTTGCCGAAATGGTGCGAAACGGTTTTATCGGCGCCACGATCGAATACCGGTTGACCGGTGAAGCTCCATTTCCGGCCCAGATTGAAGATTGCAAGTGTGCGATCCGATACTTGCGGGCCCACGCCGAAAAGTACGGCATCGATCCCGATCGGATCGCAGTCGGTGGCAGTTCAGCCGGCGGACATTTGGTCGCTCTGATGGGAACGTCCGGTGGCGTCAAGGAATTGGAAGGGACCGGTGGCTGGGCCGATCAATCCAGTAGCGTCCAGGCGGTGATTGATCTTTATGGTCCGACTGACTTTCAACAATTTGTAACCACAAAAGGATACGAAGGTCACAACCGGGATGGTTCGCCGGAGTCAAAACTGCTGGGCGGCGGAGAAGTCACGGCGAACCCGTCAGGCATTCGGCGAGTCAACCCGATCACGTACGTTGACAAAGACGATCCTCCTTTTCTGATTATCCACGGCAGCAACGATCCAACGGTGCCCCCGAACCAAAGCGAGTCGCTGTACAAGGCACTCCAATCGGCGGGTGTGGAATCAACGCTTCATGTCATTGACGGTGCCCGACATGGCGGTCCGGAGTTTAGCCAGCCGGAGATCAAGGACCAGCAGATCGATTTTCTTAAAAAGGTTTTGGACCAATAGGGAATAGGGACTGAGCGGGATTCATTTTGCGTCGATGGGAAACGTAAAAAGAATCTTTCCGCCGGCCGCATCGCAACGGGTATTGGTGACCGAGACTTCAATCCGATCTCCGGACTGACACGCATTGATCGAAATCTGTCACGGGGAATCGCTGTCAGTTTTTGACGCATCATGAACATCGTCAAATCAGTATCTGACTTCGGCGCCACAGTAGAACGCAATTCCAGGCCGATAGACTCCGCGACCCACGCGAAAATCTATATGCTCTTGATAGAATTTATTGGTCAAGTTTTCGACACCGGATGTCAATAGCCATTGATCGATGCGGCGATAAGCGCGAAGGTCATAGGTTGTAAATCCCGGGGTCGGTTGCTCCTGCAGCGTCCGCGCGACTCTGTCTTGGTTGTCAACAACCCTCGCCATCAACTCCAGGCCCCATTGTGGGATCGCCGACGGATCTTGGATCAAGATTCCCAGTCTCATTTCAAGTGGATGGATGCCTGGCAATGGTTCATGTTCGATGCCGGGTGTTGCGCTTCGATCCGGCGCGGCCGACAAACGGGCCGGGTTGGTGCGAGTCAAATCGCGGCCTTCGGTATAGCTGACCGTGCCGAACAGCCCCGTGAGCTCATTGACGTCACGTTGTGCATACAATTCAAAACCGGCCAGCGTGGCCAGATCCGTGTTGACAAATGCCGCGCCTTCCTGGAAACCGGGAATGATGCCCGGTGGGTCGATCAAATCGTAAGTGATAAAGTCGTTTACCCAGGCATGATAGACCGAAGCACCGAATTGTGATCGGTCATCGGAATAACGTGCGGCCAGATCGATCTGGTAAAGCTTCTCCGATCGCAGCTGTGGGTCACCCAGCAGAAATGTCAGTCCACGTTGTAGGCTGCCGATCAGTGCAAATTCCGAGTAAAGTTCGGTAAGCGTAGGTGGACGATTGGCGGCTCCCAGTCCGAAACTGCAAGTCCAATTCGGATCGTATTGATACTCGGCAGTCAAATAGGCAGCACCCAAGAGGAACTGTTGATCCAACGGGGATCGTTTGAGGACCGATAGGGGCGCGGGCACACCAAGCACCTTTTCGCCAGCGTCCGCAAACACGCCATCGACGCGCAATCCCGCAGTCATCGTTAAATCGTCGTGAATTTGTTCGACGTCTTCGACATACAGGCCGAAGTCGACCGAGTGGCTGCGTGGGATCGGATTGTTATTGTCCGCTGGCGGTCGATTCGGCTCAACGTCATTGATTTGCTGATTCAAAAGAATCATATCGGTGCCAAACGAATAGTAGCCGTTGTCGTTTAGGAAGCGACTCTCCAGACGATAGCCTCCCGATAAAGCATCGCCATCAACGGTTGCGATTCCGTCCAGGCCGGAGGGCGAATTAAGTTGTGTCCCGAGTTGTGGAATCTGTTCATTCTTTGCTGGATGGCTGCTGTCGCCTTCAAAACGCGTTCGGTTGTACCAAAGCTCGGCCGAGAATCGATCGGCAAAGAACGGATCGTCGTTGGTGTAGGTCGCTTCGTATCCGTCGGTCACCAAGTAGTTGATGTCACAGACCATCCCAGGGTACTCGACGTCGGTTTGATCGAGTCGAATGAGATTAAACTCGATCGATTCGTGGGCCGACAAGTCGTGGCCGACTGCCAAAAACACGTCACGCGATTTGTAGCTCGCCGGCATGAAAAAGTCATCACGGCCGGTCTCGTAGTCGTTTCCGGTTTGATGACCGTAGCTAACAAAGAATCCCGAATCTTGATCGCCGCCCCAAAACGACTGACGACCGTTCCATTGTTGGCCGTTGCTGTTGTAAGATGCTTTCGTCGAACCGTGGGTCTGCATCTGTTCGTATCGCGGCGAATGAATGAATTCAATATCGACGAATCGAAACCCGGGCCCATATCGTGTCGCGTAGGGCCCCTTGATCAGGATCAGATCCTCAATCAATCGGGAATCAATTGCACTCATCATCGAATCCATATCCATCCGAGCCGGCGCCCAATACGATCCCGACGCGAGCACCTGCCCGACACGTTGGCCACGCACCCGCGTGTCACTGGAAATTGGAGTACGGTATTGAATCGCGACACCTTGCGCGGCTTTGGATCGCTGTAAGAGCTGGCTGACGTCGGACGTGCGTCTTCCAAGTGCTTCGTCGGAAAAGATGACGTTTGTGCCGGGCGAACTGGCGTACACCCGTCGGTTTGGTTCAAGGTCATCAACCTGATTCACGTCACCAAAAAGTTGGTGGATTCGACCGTCGGCAGACAACGCTCGAGTGGTTGCGTCGTTTGACACCGCCTCCGGCGACACTGCCTGTTGCAAGGCAACATCTGGTATCGGTTCCGAGTGAATTTGAGCGAAAACAGGACCGGTCGCAGCCGAGACGCAAACGAATGTAATCGCAAGAATTCGATACGACTGGTCAAATGGATTCATCAGGGTGATGCCGGTACAGAGACAGCGACTGCGTTGTCCATGTTTGATTCGAAGGAAAGTCACTGACATTGCGCGATCAATGGTGCCGGTCAGGCGGGGACGCGGTTCCGACTTTGGTCTTCTCTGCTCAGGTTGGTTTTCGGATCACATCTGACTGAGTCACAGCGTGTTGGTTCTAACGGGCTGGGGAAATCCTCACTGAACAACGGTCGTGAGGTTTAGGGTAAATGGAGGGGGGATTGGTTTCGCCGGACAAGGATTGGTGGTGCCGGTGGCGGAGACAATACGCAGAGCAAGCGAACGATCCATACGATCGATACAGGCGGCCATGGCAAGAGTCCGGCATTTGCCGGTTCTTCGCGCACTTCGTCGGACGTTGAGACCTCTTTGGCGTAATGTTAATTGATGCATGCGTCTGATCTCGGGGGGGTAACCTGACGCTTTTTACAGCGCATTTGCGACATTTCGGAACCAGAACATTGACGCCCAAACAACCTTGCCGCGTTTTCAATTTTTTCCCATTGGAGGACCGGATACTGCTCAGCGCAGACGGCCCCGATGCTGACAATCTTGTATCACACACCGGTGTGGAAACCCTGAATGAGATATTGGCACAGCTAGCCTTGTCCGATTCTATAGCTGCTTCGGGCCAGTACGACGGTGGAAGCGTTCCTGACTGGGATCAAACCGAATTGAATCAAGCGGTTCCGAACGACTCTGTCGACGTTCCAAGTCTTGACGCAACCAGACCATTGGAAGTGATCTTCGTCGACTCGGGCGTTGAGGACTCCGAAATCATGCTGTCCGGACTGAAAGATGGCGGCGACTCGGAGACACAGTGGCTAGTCGTCAAACTTTCTGCCGACGACGACGGGGTCTCACAAATCAGCGATTCACTGAAAGGTCTTTCCCACGTCGATGCAATCCACATTATTGGCCATGGCGACGGTCAAGGGATTCGGCTCGGCAATACCATTTTGAGTTCACAGTCCGTTAATGGCTATGCGAGCGATTTGGCATCTTGGGCAGGCGCAATGAGTGCCGACACCGATTTACTGATCTACGGTTGCGATCTCGCGTCAACTGAATCAGGGCGTGAATTGATCGACTCGCTGTCGGTTCTGTGCGATTGCGATGTCATGAACTCTACGTTGACACCAAACGCTGCTGTTGGATCAAGTCTGCGCGACGTTGTATTGATTGACTTGAAGTTGGACGATAGTGACGAACTGATTGCCGCTGCTAATCCAAACGCGGTGGTGTTTGCGTATGACGGAGGTGATGTATCTGCATCCACCGTTCTGAACGAGATCGTTGATTGGGCAGATAGCACTGATGCCGACATCAGAACGCTGTCGATTTTGTCTCACGGTGAAGGCGGAGGTTTCGAACTCGGAAACCAGTGGATTACTACCGAGACTTTTGCCGACTCAGCGAGAGATTGGCAGGAACTTTCGGAGCACTTTAGTGACGAGGCCCAGATTTACATTCTCGGATGTAACGTCGGAGCCGAAGGCAGTGACGGCCAGCAATTATTAGACGTCCTGGCACTGACAACGTCGGCTGAAGTATTTGCGTCTGATGACATTACCGGCCAAGGTGGTGACTGGAGCCTGGAAGTCTCTTCATCCGGCAGCGCTCCACTGTCTGATTTTGAACTGGCGCAAGTATTCGATGTCAGCGCGCTTCGGTCGACCGATGTAAGCCTTGCGTGGTACAACAGCAGCTGGCAATATCGCCAAACGGTCACTGTCAGCGAGTCGATGGTGAACGGGACAAGTGATTTGAGCAATTTTGCGGTCTTGGTGAGTGTCACTGACGTGAACCTGAAGAGCACGGCTTTTGGTGGAAACGTCGGTCAGTCGGACGGTGGCGACATCCTGTTTACTTCGGCCGACGGAACAACAAAGCTCGATCACGAAATCGAAAGTTATGACGCGTCAACCGGGACTCTTGTCGCCTGGGTTGAAGTGCCATCACTCAGTTACAACGTTGACACCTCATTGTACGTGTACTACGGAAACGCGGGAGCTGCGAATCAGTGGAACACAACGGGAACATGGGATGGGAGCACGGAAGCCGTCTACCATCTCGACACCTCTTATGCAGACAGTTCATCTAACTCCAATCATGGCACCAACAGTGGTGCCGGTAACTTGGTCAATTCCAAAATCGACGAGGGAGAAAACTTCAATGGTTCCAGTTCCAAAATCACGGTGTCAGACTCGAATAGTCTCGATGTGACGAGTCAGTTGACCGTTTCCGGCTGGTTCAACAGTTCCGACCTGTCGGGATATCGAACAATCCTTTCAAAGGGCACATCACCGACAACCATCAACTATTACGTTGCAACATTTGGTACTGAGCTTGAATTTGAGTATTACAGCGGTGGATCCCTGCGGCAGTTCACCACCTCCGGTGCGGGCCTGACGACCAACACATGGTACAATTTCGCAGTGACGTACGATGACGCATCTAATACGATTCGCACTTATCTGAACGGCAATCAGATCTTCTTTACATCCAGTGCGAGTTCCCCGCTGGTCACCAACTCCAATTCACTAACTATCGGCACCAGCCCATGGGGCGAATACTTCAACGGTTCGTTGGATGAAATTCGCATTGAATCGACAGTGCGTTCGTCTGACTGGATCAAGGCCGAGTATCGCAACCAAAACTATCCCAATACGTATGTTTCGGTCTCCAGCGAGGAAGCGGTTCCACCACCCAATGTCGCTCCTGACGGAACCGACGCGACGATCGTTGTAACCGAGGATACCGCGTATACTTTTTCACTTGGTGATTTCGGGTTCACCGATGCTGACGGTGATAACTTTGATCGAGTCTGGATTACGTCCCTGCCTTCCCAAGGAACCTTGCTCTTTTCAGGGTCTCCGTTTGCCGCAAACAACTATATCACAGCGAGTGACATCACTGCGGGATTGCTGACCTATGTACCGACAGTAGACAGCGCCGGGAGCAGCATCGCCAGTTTCCTGTTTGAGGTGCAGGATGACGGCGGCACGGAAAACGGAGGTGTTGACCGTGACAGCACAGCCAACACGATCACCATCGACATCACCGCAGTAAACGATGCACCGACGATCTCTGGCCGGATAGACCCATTTATTAACGAAATTCACTACGACAATACAGGAACGGACACCGGCGAGGCCGTGGAGGTTGCGGGAGCAGCAGGAACCGACCTGACAGGGTGGAAGCTTGTTTTCTATGACGGATCAAGTGGAACAGTTTACGACACGCAAAATCTGTCAGGCGTGATCGCCGACGAAACCAATGGTTTTGGAACAGTGGTTGTCAACCTGCCAACCAACGGCATTCAAAATAGCGTCGATGGAATTGCGCTCGTCGACGATTTTGGTAACGTCATTGAATTCCTCAGTTATGAAGGTGCCTTTACTGCGATCGACGGTGAAGCAGCCGGCCAATTAAGCACAGACATTGGAGTCTCAGAATCCTCAGGCACCGCAATCGGCGATTCGCTGCAACGCACCGGAACCGGACCAAATTATACGTGGGCACTTGAGTCAGCCAATACGTTTGGAAGCATCAATACAGGGCAAACATTCAACGGTAGTGAGTTTGCCAGCGAAACAGTTAGTGAAGACACGCAACTCGTTTTCAGTGTGATAAATGGAAATGCGATCACGATCGTGGATGTGGATGCCGACGATGGAAGCGTCGATCCAATCAAAGTCACGCTGGTTGCGGGCAATGGAACGATGACGCTTGCCGGAACAACTGGATTATCGGGAGTGACGGGGAACGGTACAAGTAGCATAACGCTTTACGGATCCGTGTCAGAACTTAACGCGTCACTGGACGGGTTGATCTACCAAGGAAATTTGAATTTTTCCGGCAGCGACGTTCTGACCTTTGGTGTTGATGATCAGGGTAATACCGGAAGCGGAGGCGCCCTCACCGACAGCGCCTCAGTAAGTATCACGGTCACACCGGTCAATGATGCGCCGACGACCAGTGCTGTTGTTCTTGCCGCGATCCCGGAAGACAGTGGAACTCGAACGATCACGCAAGCCGAGTTGCTTTCCGCTGCCGGTGATATTGACGGCGATTCGCTGACGGCGACCGGCTTGGCAATCAGCGCCGGCTCCGGAACGCTGGTTGACAATGGTGACGGCACCTGGGATTACACGCCTGCAGCCAACGACGACACATCGGTCAGTTTCAGTTACACGATCACCGACGGAACCGACAATGTCGCTGGTACTGCGTCGCTTGACATCACTCCAGTCAATGACGCTCCGACGACCAGCCCGGTTGTTCTGGCGGCCATTGCGGAGGACAGCGGAGCTCGAACAATCACGCAGGCCGAGTTACTTTCGGCCGCCGGTGATGTTGAAGGCGATTCACTCACTGCGACTGGACTTGCCATCAGCTCCGGCTCCGGAACACTCGTCGACAATGGCGATGGTACGTGGGATT
>JAGQPO010000803.1 GCA_020426665.1 Planctomycetales bacterium | reverse complement strand
GGTGCCGGATCAGGCGGGAACGTCAATGTCCCCCCCGAGTCTGCTTTCACACGTTGCGCGAACGTACTGGAAAAGTCTCCATTCTGAACTCCGATTTGCGATCCCGCGATGCCGACGGCCGCCTCGGCTCCGACAGCCGGTGTTCCATCAGGACGAACAACATTGACATTGACTGGGGACGCGGCTTGAAGCTCGAACCCCAAGCTTACGTCTCCTTCATCAATGTTTATGAATCGACTGGCTGCCGGTCGGTAACCCGCCGCTTCGATTCGAACCGCGTGACGCGCATCCATTCGATCTTGGGTTAGCCGAAACTTGCCGTCGCGCGAATCGAAACTATCTCGCCGCGTCCAAAACGCTTCACTTTCATTTTTCCAAACCAATCCGGGAACGACTCGAAACGATTCAATTGGCTGTTTCGTCGCGGCGTCCAAGACGGTTCCCGAAATCACGAGTTGCCGAATCGTATTAAACACGTACTCTTCTTCACGCGCTTTCAATAATTGATCACCGACCGTCACGCCGCCCACCGGACAAATATCGGCGACGAAAGAATCGGCAGGCGCTTCGTTCCATTCCCAGATTCCGTTTTCATCGGTGTATGCATGGACCATTCCAAGGCCTTGGCCATAGGAATCTTTACGCCAGGTGCGAAAGAAGATCCGAGCTTTCTTTTGCGGGTTGCCGTTTTTGTCAACGACGCGGACGCGGACGGTGTTTCCGGGGCCGAGTTTAAAATTGACCGGCGCCAGCGGTCTTTGAAACAAGATTTCTTGCTGTTCGGGCGCGAAGGACTTGGCGGTCACCGTGACGGCGTTACTGCCTTCCGGACAACCCGGCATGCGATAGTTTCCCTCGGCGTCCGTTTTTACGCTGCGGGTTTCATTAACGAATACCGCACGGACGTTTGCGTCTTTGATCGGCTGCCCGGCTGCATCAGTGACTTTTCCCGTCAGAGTGATCCCGCGGTTGATCGTTATCCGTTGCGATGGTTCCTGTCCCGGCAAAAGGCGGTATTTCGGCAAAGGTAACCGGAGATGAGTCGGCTCATAATCCGAGTGAACAATTTCCACAGTAAGTTTGTCATAAGACTGTGGAACGAAGTCGCATCGCCAGTGCCCCTTGTCATCCGTTTTCGCACTCCATCCGGTCGACAATTCACTCTCGTCCGTTTCTCGCATCTTGTACCGAATAAACGGATGCACGCTTGCGCCGGCCACCGGTTTCCCGTCATCGTCCACCACGATCCCGCCGACACTTTGGCCGGCATCCAAATGGGCGACATACTTTGCCGGCATCACTTCCGATTGGTCTCCGGTTCGCCATTGCGCCCAGAACAAACCGTATCCCGGTGCCATGATACTGAAATCCAATCCGTACTTCTTCTCCTTGGGCAGCTTGACCTTCAAACGGCCTTCCGCGTCCGCCGTCGTGACGGTTCCGTATTGGTGATTCCGTTTGAACGTTCCGGCAAGTAATTGCCAGGGCTCGTCGAACTTTGGTCGAATCTCAACGTCGGCGTTGGCGACCGGTTCGTCCTTGGGGCCAACAATGTTCAGTTCGAATTCTCCAACCTCTTGCGCCGCGACGAAGGGATCGGGCGTTTTTGATGTTTTCGAATCAACGGAGACAGGTTTGTCATCCGGTGCGTTCTGTTCGGCGGCGTTCTGTTCAGCGGCTTTCTGTTCGGCGGCCTCGACCGAACGAAGTGTCGGCAGCAACACAACCGCGGCGGTCAAAACCGACAATAATGCGACCACGCCCACCTTTTCGCGAAGCGGGCGTTCGGTATCAAGCAACCGCGTCAGCCGATCGGCGCAGGCCCGCTTGCTGCCCGACGAAAACACACCCAACGGTTCGGCCATCAAACGACGTGTCGACGCGCGGCCGGACGTCTGTCCATTCGTCGACCGAACGACATGCATGAACGCCTCACCGGCCGACACCGACTGACGGTCACACCACACCAATGCCATGTCGTCACATGCTTGTTCGCGAAACCGATTGATCAAAGTAGATGCGATCCAAATCGCAGGATTCCAGAACTGCACCAAGGTTAAGATCTTTTGCAAGCCGTGAAAAACGATGTCACGTCGCTTCAGATGCGCCAGTTCGTGCATCACCGCCCATCGCAGCGAATCCCCGGATAGCTCGCCGATCAGCCGCCGCGGTAAAATCAACGTCGGACGCAGCACACCCCAAACCGCCGGTGATCCTGTTTCCATCTCGACCAGTCGCGGGATTGTTTTGATGCCCGATCGCCGACACGCTTCGATCATGTCCAGCGGCAAATCTTCCGGCGAAACAGATTTGGCACGGTTGACCATGCGATGAAATCGGACTTGATTCACCAAAAACCGAATCATCATCAGGGCAAGCAATGCGCAGTACACAAGAAACGGTATCAACCATCGTGAAAGGACCAACGGGGACTTTTCAGCACCAACGGTGACCTGGGATCGCTGCGATTGCGGAGCCACAACGATCTCGCGCGGCGGCTGTTGGCCGATGATGATGTCCGTCTCGATCCCAGCAAGGTTTGAATCAGGAACGACACCCGAATTCGATCCGTCCGGCGCGACGACTTCTGCCGATGTGTCCATCGGTTCTTTCAGATTCGACACTGAAGCCGATCGGTCAAAAGCGGACGGACGGGTCACCGAGGAAATTGATGACGAATGAAACGCACTCGGAACCCGACTGGCAATTGCATTGGGCAACACAACAGTAAACGGCGTGTAGGGCTTTAACAGCACTACGAAAAACAGCAGGTACAGCAATTGCGGAGAACGGTGGCGCAGTGCGATCCACCAAACTGCCGCGACGACAGAGAGTACCAGCGTAGTACCCAGCAGTGATGAAACGCACCACCGAGCCCAATGATCCGCGACCGCCGACAATTCAAAGAGAGCTGAATCCATGATCAAGATCCCCGCCGTTTTTGTGTGTTTGACTTTTGATTCGGGCCTGTTTTCTGATTGCCCGCACTTTTCGCCAACGCGTTTTTCTTGGCTTCGATCAACTGCTGCAACTCATCCAAATCGTCGTGAGTCAGACTGCTGCTCTTGACCATGTGCTGAAGCAGCGGACCGGTGGTTCCATCAATCGCGTTGCTCAGTAGCGTGTCGGCGGCCGACCGCAAACTGGCGATCGCTGTGCGCGACGGGCGATAGACAAATCCGTTGCCGACCTGGGTCGTCTTCAGATACCCCTTGTCGACCAAGCGTTTCAGCAACGTCTTGACCGTCGCTGGTGACCAATCAAATTGTTCACCGGCAACCGTATAAACCTCGCGGGCCATCGCCTTTTGCATCGACCACACGATCCCCATCACCTTCCACTCGCTGCGTGAAAGTTCCTTCGGCACGTTCGATTCGTCATCAGCCACAACCAACCTCCGGCAACAGTTGTCAGTGCATCGTCTACAGATGTAGTCGAACCGCCTTCAATCGTAACCGCCCAAGCCGGGGACGTCAATCAAAAAAAAATTGTCGCCGAACACTCCGTGGTCG
>JAGQPO010000802.1 GCA_020426665.1 Planctomycetales bacterium | reverse complement strand
CGAATTGATCGTCTTTTTACCACGCTCCAAAAACAGTTCTTTACTTTCATTTTCCAACTCGAACTGGATTGCTTTCAGGCGACCGACTCCGGCTCCGGCGGCAAACAAAATCTCACCTAGTTCTCCTTTGCTTTCCAAAATCGCTTGGCCGCCGGCGACCAATTGTTCGTGCGAAAGTCCAAAGCGGTGGTGAAAGGCGTCTTCATCAATGCCCCCCAGCATTTGCTCCAGTTGTGACGGGTCGATCGGCGTCTTGTCGTCTTCAGCGTGCAGCTTTGATTTGCCGTTCTTTCGGCGAATCACTGTAAGACGTTGGCCGCGATCATCCATTAAGGTTGCACCGACACGCAGCTTTGCGTTTCCGTGCAAAAAGTTATCGACGGTTCGGCTGGGGATACCAAACAGCAACGAACTGATCGCGCGCAGACAAGTGGATTTTCCCGATTCGTTGGGACCATACACCAAGTGCAATCGTCTCGGCCCGGCGGACAGGTCCAGTGCCAGATCGCTGAAACGCCCAAACGCCGTGAGGTTTAGTCGTTCGATAATCATTTCTGCACTCCCGTCGGTTCAAGCTTCGCCTTGTCGTCTTGTAAACGGCCCAATACGTCGGCTGCGGCAGATTCAATCAGTTCGTCAGCCCACTGGGAATCGGAAAACGGGAAAGCCGCCTGATCGTCATCACCACGTAATTCTTTGGGCAATTTTTTGTTCAACCCCGACAGTTCGTTTTCCAGCAATTCTGCCAAGTCTGGCTCGGCACGAAGCGATTCCAGAACATGTGCCAGACTTTCCAGCGGGCCTTCCAGATCGACGTGGATTTTACGCTGATGCGGCATCGCCGTTCGAACCTTGACGTCTTCCAACCAGACCTGATCGCCGCCGGTCGCCACACTGATTGCCTGAAGTTCCGCACGAATCAGTTCGGCGTTTTGATGCAATGACAGGTGCAATGCGGATTCACCCACCAAGCGGACGCGTGTGACCAGCAACCGGCCTTCACAGTCCTCCATTTGCTGGACCAGCCACTGCTGGTAGGCATCGATGACTTCATCCCGATGTGACATCGGCGAGACATCTATTTTGCATTCTTGCCAACGAAGGACATCCAACGGATAGAATTCGTATCGGCACTGGTTCTTGGAATCAACGTCGATGATGACGCAACCCTTGGCGCCCTGTTCGCCGATGTGGCGTCCCTGCAAGTTACCGCTGAAAACAATCGGCGGGCCGCCTTCGATTTGGTAATCGCCGCGGAGATGAATGTGGCCGAGCGCCCAATAGTCGTATCCGCGATCCGTCAGTTCGACCGGCGTACACGGAGCGTAGTGCGCATGCGATGATGTTCCCTCCAGGCCGGTGTGAAGCAACCCCAGGTTGAACATTCCGGACACCGGATTGGGGTATCGCGCCGCAAGGTTGGACTTTTCGGCCCGTGTCCGAAACGATTGACCATGAACCGCGACGGAGATGTCTTCTAAGTATCGCGTTTCCGCCTTGTCCGTTCTCAAAAAGATCTCGCTGCCGTCCGGATTCTTTGGCAGCGGCAACGAAGACGTCATCATGTTTGCCGCATCATGGTTTCCCCGAATGACCAGCAGCGGGATTCCCGCCGAAACCAGCTTGGCGGCTTCGGCAACGAATGCCAGCCCGGTGTTTTGGTCCGTCCAGTCACCGTCATACAAATCGCCTGCGATCACGACCAAATCGACACGTTGGTCGATGGCAAGTCGCGTCATGTTTTCGAGAGCACGACGTGAAGCGCGGCGAATCCGTTGGGCCGGCGCGCTTTCGTACTGATCAAGTTTCTTCAGTGGGCTGTCCAGATGGATGTCCGCAGCGTGCAGAATTCTTCGACTCGACATCGGTTTCGGGTCGACAGAATCTGCGAATTCGAACTCAAGATTTGAAGCCGTCTCATTCATACCAGTTGGATACTCCCTGTTCGTGCAACAACGTTTCACCGGCGTTCAGATCCGCCTGGCACCCGAGGCCAGCATGAATCAGTGCGGACGGTTTTTTTTCGTCGCTCTTGCACGGTTGCACAATCATGTATAACGCCTGCCGAGGTCGCGTCATGGCGACGTACAGCAAGCAAAGCGCTTCGGTCATTTTGGACGCCGCGTCTTTGCCGAACGCCTTTTGCCAACCGGAATCGAGAAAGTGCCATGCTTCGCTGGTCAAGAATCTGGAGATCGCAATCGGCGGTTCACTCAACTTCGGTCGATCGACGACGCACAGGGGCGGCATACCGACCAGATTTCCATCCAGTTCGGGCAAGACGACAGCGTCAAACTCCAAACCCTTTGATTGGTGAACGGTCATCACACGAACCGCCGCGGCTTGTGGGCGTTCGATTCGTTTCTCACGGACCATTCGCACAAAGTCTCTAAGCCGGGACGTGGCGTTGGGCTCATAGGCAACCGCCAATTGTGTCAATTGACGAAGCCGAGTCGTGTCGCGGGCATTGCATTGCGGTGCGACATACGATGCCAGGTGGAAAACCGCCTGGGCGATCCCTCGTTCGGTCACCAACTCGCGCACGTATTCCGCCGACATCCCATCGACTTGTCCGAGCACCGATTGTTCGACGTGAAATCTCCAGCGGCCGTCAGCGGGATGCTCAGACATCATCAGAGCTGACAACACCAAATCCACCGCCGCTGAATCGACCAACGGGTTGCCTCCTTCCTGGCTGACATCAACCCCCAATTGTTCCAGCAAAAAGATCAGGTGGGCAACCGCTTTGTTTGTTCGTGTCAGCACTCCGATCGTGCGTTCGGGCGCCTGGTGATACAGATCGGCGATTCGCCTGGCGGCGAGTTCGAAACAGGCCTGCGTTTTCAAGGCAGCTTCGTTCCCATCGATTTTTGGACAGGTTTCAAATCGGACGTACCCCGGCATCGAATGTTTGGACGCATCATGAGTGGGGAATTTTTTAGCAAACTGAACGACCGATCGGGCTTCGTGGACGGATTTGTCCGCTTCGTTTCGTTCCGATGCCGCGTCGGCGATTTTGTGTCGGGTGAGGTTTTTGAAGACCTGGTTGACCAAATCCATGATCACGGGGCTGCTACGAAAGCTGGTGTTTTGTTCGACCGATGCAATTCCACCTACTTCTTCGCCGACGGCATCAAAGATCTCAGCAACTCCTCCACGCCAACCGTAGATCGCTTGCTTGGTATCGCCGACACAAAAGAAGGATCGTTTGACCGCCGATTCGGGGTCGGGGTCCGGGTCGACGGTCGGATCCGTCACTCGCAGCGCCAGAGGGCGCAGGACCTGCCATTGGGCCGGCGAAGTGTCCTGGAATTCGTCTAACAATAAATGGTCGATCGCGCCATCCATTCTTCGATTGATCGATTGATGGTCGACGGCTGAAAACGTTTCCGCCAATCGGATCGCAACGTCGTCAAAGCCGAGAGTGCGCAACGACTGTTTTAGTTGTCCGATCTGGCCGTCATAAAGCGAGATGACCTGGCCGGTGGCGTCGTTCTGGGCCGCCAGCAATGAAAGCGTCTTTGATCGAGCTGCGGCGTACAGCGCCCCCAAGGCATCGTCCAAACCGTCGGGCAATGCGGAGCGTCCGAGTTTAGTCACCTCGCCCAACCGCTTCGCCTTCGCATAGTTTTTGATCAGCGTTTCTTTGTCCAGCGAATCGAATTGTCGTGTTTCGATCAACTCGGCCATCGCGTCTAATTTTGCCCGAACCGTTTTCTGTTTCGGTTCCGATAGTCGAAACGAACCTGCGGCAGCCGTTAACACCGCGTCATCGGGCGCCGTAGGGGCGTCCAATTTTTGCCAAACATCGGCGCCGCCTTGACGCGACAACGTGTAGGCACCCGAGACGATTTGAATCAGTTCTCGCGCGATCGAACGCTTGGTTTCCCCTTTGCTGAGCATTGCCAGCAGCGTTGACAACTCACCGGGTTCAAGCATCGACACGACCGCATTGACGGCCCGCTCGCGCAACCAGCCCTCTTCGATTTCATCGGTCAATCGCCATGCCGGAGGAAGACGCAATTCGAAGGGAAACGATTTTGCCAGCTGAGTGAACAAGCTGTCGAGGGTGCAAATTCGAACGCGGTGGATGTTCGCAACCAGTTTCTGCAGAAGCTGCAAACACATGGTACGGCTGAGTGTGGGGATACCGACCTGATCGCGCAGAGACTGTAGCGCGGATTCGTTTTCGACCGCGGCGGCGCTGGCCAGCGTCAACAGTATCCGCTCCAAGATCTCGCCGGCGGCTTTCCGCGTAAAAGTTGTCGCGAGGATTGATTCGGCAGGGGCACCCTGTATCAAAATTTGAAGCAGCCGCGCCGTCAATCGATACGTTTTTCCAGTGCCGGCCGAAGCACGCACCAGCATCGGAGGTAAATTCCCGTCCAAGAACAAATCAGACGCTTTCGGCTCGGCGATGGCTGTCGTTCGATTCATTGCTCCGTCTCCCCATCGGCCAGAGAGGCACCGGCCAACATTCGACTTGCCACGCCTGTTTGCAAGATCATCTCATAGTCGTCGTACATGACGCGGTTTTCGGTCGGACTGAATTGACATGCAAAGATGTTACGTACGCACTGGTGTATCAACTGCTCCGCCTGCTTCATCAGTGGCTCGGTGAAATCGGCGATATTTATTTTTGTCTCGTCGGCCTTGTCGCTGACGTTGAAGTAGCCCAGTTGAACCTCCTGCGGCGGAACATCAATCCCCAGGAACGGGACCATCATTCGGTAAAGGGGCAATTGCAGATCGATCCATTCATATTCACCGGACTGGCGATTCTTTTGAAGGTGTTTCTTTTCCGGTTTGTGACCGTGGGTTTTGTAGTCCAGGATCGCCCACCGGCCAGTTTGTTCATGGCGATCAATTCGATCAAAGCGACCTCGCAATCCCATTCGCTTTCCGTCAACGATGACACATGCGCCTTCTGATTCGTTGACCGACGCTTCGGTCGCGTGGATCCTCCATCCGGCATCGATTCGCTTGGCTTGTTCGGTGGCGACAAATTCCAACCGCCGTTGGGCCTGCCGAATTTGCAATTGAACTGCGCTCTCTGCATGTCGGCCGTAGTTCGCCAGGGCATATTCATGCAGATGGTGCCGTAGCGCCTCAAAGATCCGCTTCGGGTCAGATTCATCTTTGTCACTGGATTGGCCAAAATGCTCGACCGCGCCGTGGACCAGATCACCAAACTGATTTGCCGCCAATTCACTGGCGGAATCGTCCACCGGTTTAAGCCCCAAGACGTGCCGCAGATAGAATCGATAGGGGCAATCCAGGTACGCTTTGAAAGCAGTCACACTCATCGATTTGACCGGACATTCCGTGTCAGAGATGGTTGGAATCGGCAGCGATGTTGTCAGAACCGCGTTGTCCCATCGGTGAATCGTTTCCACCGGTTTGCGGCTGAGCAACAGCAAATTTCGAACGCGTCGCGCGACGTCCTCTGCAGGTGCCGCCGACAACAACCGGCTGGGCGGCGTCGGCGATCCATCGGCGGATGTCTTACCGACGATGAATTTGACATCGCGACGCGTTGAAAGAATCAACTGTGTGGCGTAGACGTCGCGGGCGTACCGGCGTTGGTTGTCGGCGACCCGCAATTTTGTCCGAAGCGAACCGGGCAAAAATGGGTCGCTGGTCACCGCGGAAGGAACAAACGGGTGATTCAAACCCAGGACAACCATGGCCGGTGCATCATCCAGGGCAAGATCCAACCAACCATGAATCTGAACATCATCGTCTTGACGAACCCTGCCGATTCGCAGATCCGAAAGTCGTCCCGCCAGAGTTTCCAATGCGGTCCCGGCGGTGACCGCGACATCCAAATGACGGCTCAGCTTCGTAAAACGCAATAACAATTCGCGAACTTTCGAAATCGCGTCGATTGATCGCTGCCGCGAGATCAAACGGTTTTCGTCGCTCGGCAAACCCGCGTAGGTCGAATCCAGCCAGTGCAAGATGCCTTCGCACCATTGGGCGATCGGCTGTTTATGGAACAGCCGATCCGATACTTTAGCCGCATCCGAAATCGAACCGCCGACCAGTGGAGACAACCACTCGTAGACTGCATCGCGGAGTTCAATAGCCCGAGGGTATTTGTCGATCGCGCTGGGAGGTAACGGGTCGGCCAGCCGAACGGGGAAATGATTGGCCATCAATTGGTCCAGTTGAACCAAGAAATCGCCCTCACCGGTGCCAATGCGGTTTTGCATGTACCGATGAAAATCACCGTGACGAACCAACGAAGCCAGCGACCGCCATGTCGGTCGGGCGACAAGATCGGCTGTCAAATCCATCAACCGTCCGACGGCAGTCGAGGCGACTGTCCAACCGAGATGCCGGTAACTGGAAAACCCACAGTTCTCCAATTGCATTTCGGTCGGGGCAACGTGCGATTCGTCCGTTACCCCCAGAGTGATCTGTGACGCCGGATGTCGTGACGCAAATTCTGTGACAACTTCGCCGGCCGCGGACACTTGATCGGTAATGTCGCCGGCCGGAATCAATTGATCGTCGCGGATCGCCAAATGAAACTCGGCAAAGTTCTCAGTCTTCAGACGTCCCAGTGTGTCAAAATATGATTGCTTCTGTTGCGGGGCGGCAATAAATGCAACAACGTCTTGGTTGACGTTGCGCAGAACCCGGGCAACCGATTCATTCAAGTCGCTCGTACCGATCAAGGCGATCTTTTTTGCCGACCTGATTGTCTTCTTTTTGACCGCGATGCGACGCTGGTCGTGCTGATCACCCAGTCCCGCCTCGGCGAGTTCATCCAAGTAAAGGTCGAACAACAATTGTAATAGATTCCAGCGTTCGCGTTCGGCACCCGTTTCGGAGACCTCCAGCACGTCGGCAAAACTGACGTTGTGAGCTGCCAAGTCAGACGAAAGCCGGCGCAGTGTACCGGCAAGTTCCAACCACGGTCCCAACGATTCCGATTCCGGAAGAACCGGCAAAAGTGGCCGAAGCGATAACGGGTCTTGCCGACGAAGGACACGGGACCAAGCCAATGTCTGCTCAAATTCGATCGCGATCGGATGTTGCGGCCTGTACAGCGTTTCAGCCAAGTCGCCCGCCGTTAACACCTCGGGAAGGACAATCTCCAACTCCGCAGCCGCCGACATTGATGACAGCAAGCTGGAAAATCTGATCGCTGACTGAGCAGTTGGTAGCGCACAGACCCAGTCCCCTAGATCCAGCCGACGTTTATCGCTGTGATGGCTGCCGTCACTCGCGGTCTGGTCAATGAAATACCGGACGACGTTGGGAAGCAACGGCGATTGCCAGCCCATGAATTGACGCTGACAGTCGAGTTCGGGAAAGAGATCGAACGACACCTTTTGGTGCTCCCCCAGGAATTAGTGGCGGGGCGGATTTTGAATGTCTGCCCATACCAATTGTGTTGTGTAACC